>CAYYUT010000084.1:1216-9531 GCA_964474935.1 uncultured Spirochaetales bacterium | reverse complement strand
TCGCCATCATGCCCTTCGCGCTGCTGGTGCTCTCGGGGACGGGCAGTGCCCAGCACCTGCCGGCCTGGATCGGTCAGGCGGCCGCCGCGCTCGCCTTCCTCCTCGTGGGCGCGGGATCCCACACGGTCCAGACCGCGGGCCTCGCGCTCGCCACCGATCTGACACCCCAGGAGTCGCACCCGCGCGTCGTCGGTCTGATGTACGTGACGATGCTCCTCGGGATGATGGGCAGTGCTCTGGCCTTCGGTGCCGCATTGGCCGACCTCTCGCCGGGTCGCCTCGTCCAGGTGATCCAGACCGTGGCCGTCACCGCCCTGGTGCTGAACTCGGTGGCGATGTGGAAGCAGGAGACCCGCCGGCCGCCGCGTGGCCGTGCGCTTCCCGCGCCCGATCCGAGCTTCCTCGAGGCGTGGGGCCATTTCTGCCAGGGTGAGCACGCCGTCCGGCGGCTCGTCATCGTCGGCTTCGGCACGCTGGCCTTCGGAATGGCCGACATCCTGCTCGAGCCCTTCGGCGGCGAGGTGCTTCATCTGAGCGTGGCCTACACCACGAAGCTCACCGCGCTGCTCGCCCTCGGCGGTCTGCTCGGGTTCGGCTACGCCTCGGCCGTGCTCGGCCGGGGCGGCGACCCGCAGCGCATGACGCTGGCAGGGGCGCTCGTCGGTCTGCCGGCCTTCGCCCTGGTGATCGTCGCGGCGCCGGCGGGTCTGACGTGGCTCTTCCTGGCAGGGAACTTCCTGGTCGGATTCGGCGGAGCGGTGTTCGGCCACGCGACGCTCACGGTCACGATGAACCACGCACCGAAGGCACAGGCCGGGCTCGCGCTCGGGGCCTGGGGGGCCGTCCAGGCGACGGCCGCCGGGGTGGCCATGGCGCTCAGCGGCGTATTGCGCGACGTCGTGAACGCGGCGTTCGGGACGCGAGCGCCCGTCTGGGGCTTCGCCGAAGCCTCCGCCACCGGCTACGTCGCCGTCTACCTGCTCGAGATACTGCTGCTCGTCGTGACCATCGTGGCGATCGTTCCCGTGTTGCGTCGCTTCGCGCGACGTTCCGGGCAGAGCGAGACGCGAGCCAACGGCCTGGAAGCGCCCGGGTCGCTCGCCTCCCCGAACCCCTGACGAGTCAACCCTCTGAGGCCGCTCCCGCCCACCGGGGCACGGCGGCCCGCAAGCGACGACCCGGAGACCGACCATGCCCCAGCGCGACGTCCTCGAGTATCCCGATCCGCGGTTGCGTCGCGCGGCCGAGCCCGTCACCGACTTCGACGCGTCGCTCGCTGGCCTCGTCGACGATCTGGTCGACACCCTGCGCGCGACCCGCTCGATCGGTCTCTCGGCCCCCCAGTTCGGTGATCTCCGCCGCGTGGTGGTGATCGATCCCGCCGAGCAGAGAGCCCACCCACAGATCTACGTCAATCCCGAGATCCTCCGAAAGCGGGGACTCGGCTTCGTCGAAGAGCGCTGTCTGTCGGTGCCGGGCGTCGTCGGCAACGTGATTCGCGCCATGGAGATCCGGGTGCGAGCCGAGGACGCGACGGGAGAGGCGTTCGAGCGCGAGCTCTCCGGCATGGACGCGGTCTGTCTGCAGCACGAGATGGACCATCTCGAGGGCCGACTCTTCGTCGACCGCCTGTCGATCTTCCGGCGGCTCCGTCTGCGCTGGTCGGAAGCCCGCGCGCGTCGCCGCTCGCGCGCCGCCTGAGACCGACGCAAC
Source organism: uncultured Spirochaetales bacterium (assembly GCA_964474935.1). Lineage (GTDB taxonomy): Bacteria > Myxococcota_A > UBA9160 > UBA9160 > JAFDDA01 > CAYYUT01. The sequence goes on along the minus strand of CAYYUT010000084.1, from coordinate 7,818 downwards.
CCACGGACGGAGCGCCCCAGATGGTCGCACGGAACAAATCGGGCCCGACCCCTGACTCGCAGGGATCGGGCCCGACGGCGTTCGCGACCGGATCGGCGTCTACTGGATCGTGATGCGACCCTCGCCCGCGGTCGGGTACTCGGCGCCGCTCACCACCCCACCGAGGTCGTTCTCGATGTAGCTCTGGAGCGACTGCTGATCGGTGACACCCACCGTCACGTTCGGCACGGCCGGGTAGGCGTCGCCGCCGTTCAGCGAGAAGTTCAGACCGGCCACGTCGACCGTGACGTTCTGGGTGACGCCGCCCGTCACCACCACGGTGCCGTCCTCGAGGATCAGCTCGCGCACGCGCTGGCCGGGCGAGTTCTGTACCCCCGTGTTCTGGTCGGCATCGCGGGCCGGGAAGCTCGTGTCGATCACGAGCGTCGTCCCGTCCGACACGTGGACGAAGCCGCCATCACCCGAGGCCGGCAGGATGATCGCGCCCTCCTCGATGATCTGACGGAGCGTCTCGGCCGGAACGTCCTCGGCAATCGCCACGAAGTTCCCGAAGGGCTGCAGCCGGAAGGTGTCGGCGATGCTGATCGGCCCGGCGAGCTGATCGATCTCGCCACGCACGCCACCACCGTTCACGAAGCCGATCTGGGGCGAGTCGAGACCGAAGGCCGCGGCCTGCGCCCGCGCCGTGGCAAGGTGCGCATCCGCGATCAGGCTGCCGCAGTTGGCCTCGCGCCCGCGGACCTCGGGGCGCTCGCAATCGAGGTCGATCTCGCTCGTCCCGATGATCGTCGCGGCGAGCTGCTCCTCGAAGTCGGCGACCGGATTCTCGACCAGGAACTTCTGGAGGAACGACTCGCCCACCGCTTCGGGGCCCCGATCCGTGACCACCTTGATGCCCGACTCGTCGGTATCGATCTGGATGATCTCGCCGTGGCGGTCGAAGGTGACCTCGAGGAGGCCGACGTAGCGGTAGTTGCCGGGGGTCGTGACCACCGGAACCTCGACCCCGTCGAGGTCGGTCGCGAACTGCGGATAGCTCCCGAAGACGTCGTCTTCGTCGCCCGGAACGAGCTCGTCGCCCGCGTCGGCCAGGATCTCGTCACCACCGCCACCGATCACGATGTCGACCCCGCGAAGCGATTCCACCAGGGTCCTCTCGCTCTCGATCCCCTGCAGATGCGACTGCAGGACGATGATGTCGACGCCCTGGGCGGTCAGCGCGTCGACCTCGGCCTGGGCCAGACCTGCCAGATCCGTCAGCACCTGAACGCCGCCCGGCGACGAGATCGTGGGGAGCGCCGTGGTGGTGAGGCCCACGACGCCGATGCGGCGGCCCGATTCGCGCACGATCGTGCTCGCGACCAGACGGTCGCCGGCGATGTCGGCCAGCGCGGGCTCACCCGAGAAGTCGAGATTCGCCGACACGAACGGGGCGTTCGTGACGGTATCGGCGAAGCGGCGCAGCTCCTCCGGACCGAAGTCGAACTCGTGGTTCCCAATGGCGAGCGCGTCGTAGCGCAGCAGCTTCACGGCGATGCCGTCGAAGAAAGGGGCGCCCTCTTGCTGCGAGGCCTGGAAGGTCGTGCCGGGCAGATAGTTGTCGCCCGAGTTCAGGAGGACGACCCCGCGACGGAACGACTCGCCCGGATTCCAGGAGAAGAAGGTCTCGAGGCGGAGCCGGTCGACCTTGCGCTGGAAACGGGCGATCCCGCCGTAGAGGGTGTCCTCCACGTTGTCGTCGTCGGTGTCGAGCGCGAGGGGAAGCAGGGTCGATTCACCATCATTGTTGTGAAGGATCCGGAGGGTGAAGTCGGGGCGGTCCTTGCCGCCACGCGCGTGCGACGTCGCCGGGGCGAGCAGGAAGGCCGCGCCGAGCGCCGCCGTCAGTGCGGCGCACGAGAGTCCGCGTCCGAACGAATCGAGATGGATCACTGTGGGTGCTCCTTGGCAGTTGATGGATTGGAAGGGAATGCGAGAGGCCGGAACCCGGGCGAGTCGCTCGCCCTTCGTCGGCGGGAGCACGGAACAGGATCCAGGTGACGGTTTCGTTGCGGTGCGCCGAACTGGCGGTGACTTCGCTCTTCACATGGGACGCGGAAGGGTGCGCGTCGGATGGGCGGCCGGGGCGCGAGGCCCGAGCCCGGTCACGAGGGGACGCACGTCCGGAGATGCGTCAAACGTTGTTAGGCAAACTCGCGCCCGAAGGGCGAGGCCTTGCGCCGGTGCGCGCGGGCTCAGTCCGGATCGGCGAGCGAGTAGCGGATCGGGAGTCGCAGCGCCGAGGAGAGTGCCGGGGGTGGGGGCGGGAACGGAGCCGCCGACTCGACCGCCGCCCGGGCGGCGCGGGCCAGCAAGGCCGGCGCACCCGCCTCGAGCTCGAGCGAGACGATCTCACCCCACGGACCGATCTCGATCCGGGCGTAGACCAGTCCTTCCATGCCGCGGCGGCGCGCCCGGCGCGGGTACTTCTTGCGCTCGGCCACCTGCGCCCGCACGCGCGCGGCGTAGGCGGCGATCTCGTCGCGGATCTGGTCCGGGCTGGGCGCGGGGATGCTCGGCGCGACGGCGGCCACCTGCACGGCCTCGGCCGGAAGGGTGGGCTCGGCGGGTTCGGTCGAATCGACCGGCTCGGTCGCATCCGTCGATTCGGCGGAGTCGAGGGGCTCCGAAGGCTCGAGCGGGGTCGGCTCCTCGGGCACCGGAGCCTCGCTGACCTCGACGGGCGGCGGCGCGGGCTCGACCCGCGGGACGGGTCGCGGGGCGGGCTTCGGAGCCGAGCGCCGGGCCCGGAGCTTCGGAGGCGGCGCGGGCTCGGGAGCCGGCCTGGTCTCCGGCGGCGGGGGCGCCGCGACCACGGGGGGCGCTGGGACGGGCCGCGGCGCCGCGCGAGCGACGAGTTGCACCTGCATCGGCTCGGCCGTCGCGGCGACCGCGGACGACTCGAGCGTGCGTCCGGCCAGGAGCACGGCGATGGCGAGATGCATCGCCACCGAGGCGATCACCCACGCTCCCGGTCTGGTCGCCGTCGGATCCATTCGTTTCGACTCCGTTCGTCGCGACTCCGTTCGTCTCGACCCTGCCCGCCTCGGCGTCGCGCGTCCGCGCGGCCTACTTCGTCAGGATCAGGCGATCGTTGCGCGTGATCCGCAGCGTATAGATCTCGCCCCGATGGCGGATCTGGAGCACCCGGGATCCGCCGAGCAGCTCCGTCGCACAGACGGTCGCCACCGCGACCGGCTCCGGCTTCGCCTGCCGATCCTGTCCGCCCGTCTCCGGCGGTGTCATCGTCTCGTCATCCGGCATGGCCATCCCGGTCGCGCGCCAACCCGGTCATCTCCTCGGATCGCTCACGGATGGAAGGCCGACGGGCCGGCACGCTTCCCGAGCATCTGTCGGAAGGCGGCGAGGTCCGGCTGACCGATGAAGATCACCGCGTCGCCGTTCAGGTTGAACTCCTCGCACGAGGCGGTGAACGTGCCGTCGTCGGCGATGCAGTCCATGTCGCTGCGGCGCTTGCCGAGCGAGAGGCGCAGATGGTTGAGATCGGGCTGGCCCACGAAGGGGAGGCCGTCGCCATTCAGGTCGCCGTCGCACACGTTCCCGAAGAGGTCGCCGTCCGTGTCGAGCTGGTCGGCGTTGGCCTTCTCGATGCAGTTGTCGCAGGCGTCTCCCACCCCGTCGTCGTCGAAGTCGAACTGGTCGGCGTTGGCGATCTCGGGGCAGTTGTCCTCGGCGTCGACGACGCCGTCCACGTCGAAGTCGTCCTCGGGCGCCGGCGTGGTGACGACGATCAGGGTAGGCTTGCTGAACTCCATGACATTGGCTTCGAAGGACGGGAATCCCATCGAGAGATCGAGGCTGGTGGTGAGGCCGATCCCACGATTCTCGGAGGCGCCGCTGATCCAATCGTCCACGAGCGGCGTGACGTCGCAGACCACGAAGCCGAAGTCGTCGATGCCGGTGATCACATCCAGCTCGGGGCCGAGCGACGGCCGGCTCAGCCAGTCGGTGTCCGCCTCGGACCAGTCGGACGTCACCGGATGGCAGCGCAGCTCGCGGGTCCCGCTCTCGTTCTCGTCGCGGGTCGAGCTGTCGAAGTACAGCAACTGCAGCGTCGCCTCTTCGAGGAGCTGGCCCGGCTCGAGGATCGGGTCGGGCAGATCGTGGCGGATGTAGCTCTCGAAGATGTGCACCGACCCTTCTTCCGCATCTCCGTTCGTGACCCAGAGCCTGTCGCTGTTCCCACGCGGAACGGTCGGAATGAACGAGTACGGGGAAGTGTCTTCGCCCGAGGTATAGAGACAGATGCGGCCCGGTGCGTCTTCGCGGTCGAAGCAATCGGCGCGGGCGAGCTCGGGCGTCATCGTGCCGAGAGCCGAGGCGAACACCAATCCAAGAGTCAGCTTCTGGAACGTCATAGGCCTTTCCAACTGAAGTTGCCGCGGAAACCCACGAAGAAGGTGCGACCTCGCACCTCGTAGGAGTCCACCACCTCTTCGTCCGTGAGATTTCGGAAGTCGGCGTACACCTCGAACTCGCGCCAGATGGGCTGCACCACGCGAAGACCGAGAAGCAACGACTGGTTCGACTTCTCGTCGCCGACGAACGAGGCCAGGCCCGTGCCGCTCGACTCGGTGACCGCGCGGCCGCGCCACTGGGCTGTCAGCGTCAAGAGCGTATCGAGCCACGGCATCCGGAAGCGCCCGATGGCATCAGCGACGTGCTTGGGCGAGTTGGGCAGCTCCGTCAGGGATGGCCGGTCGGGCGCGTCGACCTTGGTGTCCATGAAGGTATAGGCGAGCCAGAGGTCGACGCGTTCGTGGGGCACCAGGCGGAGCTGGGTCTCCACACCCCGGGTGCGCACGTCGTCGAGGTTGGTGCTCTGGAACACCGAGCTCAGCAGGTCGACGGTCATGGGGCCCGTGCAGAGAGGCAGACCGGGGTTGGTGAGACAGATGGGCGGATCTTCGTTGATCTCGCGCTCGCCGATCTTGATCGAGCCGGAGTCGAGCGCCCGGATCAGGTTCTCGATGTCGTTCCAGAAGCCGGTCGCAGCGAGACTCATCCACGGACGCGGGTTCCACTCGAAACCCACCCGGAACAGGCGCTGGCTCTCGGGACGCAGGTCCGGGTTGCCGGCGAGGAAGTAGGTGCCGCCGAGCTGGGGCACCGGCGGCTGGAAGAGATCACGAAGCGAAGGAGTCCGGTAGTTCCGGCCCCAGCTCGCGCGCAGCTTGAGCGACTCGATCGGCTGGAAGAGCATCCCGAGCTGGGGGAGCACCCGGTTCGGGAAGTCGCTGTGGACCTGGGCGCGAACACCCGCCTCGAGCGTCACCCGGCCCCAGAGCTGGGTCTCGGAGTTGAGCGAGAAGCCCCCCTGGTAGAAGGACTCGCGGACATCGTCGGCTGGGGAGAGATCGGCGTCGGAGAGCGTGGCAGGAAGCGGGCCTTCGTCGAGGCCCAGATGCGTGCGCCGGAGATCGGTGGCGATCGTGATTCGCTCGATCATCTCGCCGAACTCGATCTCGTGCTCGGCCGAGAGATCGAACTTGTACTCGTCCTCGTTGATCTCGAACTCACGGCCCACCTCGGATTCGGTGAGGCCGCGGAAGTAGGTGAACTCGGAGCTGACGGTGGTTCGCTCTCCCAGGTACCAGTCGGCGCCTCCGCCCCCGAGCCAGCGCGTGAAGTTCCGGGTGATGTCCTCGCCCCCGTCGATCGGAACGATGTCCTCGTCCTCGATCCGCCATCCGAAGCTCGAACGGAGCTCGAGCGAGTCGCCCGCGTCGAACCGGAAGGTCGAGTACACGTCGTCGCTTCGGCGCCGCGAGTCCTCACCGCCCGCGCGCGCGACGACCCCATCGGCATCCGTACGCGTGTCGAAGCCGTCGATCTGGTCGTGGACCGTCGTGACGGTGAAGCCGAGCGGACCGAGCCGCCCTCCGACGAACCCGCCTCCGAGGATCTGGCCGTCGTCGCCACCCCCCGTGTCGACGCTCACCTCGAGACCTTCCGCGGGCGGCTCTCGCGTGACGACGTTGATGACGCCCCCCGCCGCGTCCGGGCCGTAGCGGATCGTCTGGGCGCCGCGCAGCACCTCGATGCGCTGCACGTTCATGAGGGGGACGTCCCGAAGGTCGGCCACTTCGTCGATCGCGCCGGTGTAGCGCTGCCCGTTCACCAGGATCTTGGTGTACTCGGGCGGCATGCCCTCGATCGAGACCGCGGCCTCCTCGCCCTGCACCCGCTGCTGGGTGCGGATTCCGGGGAGCATCTTCACGACCTCGGCCGCGTTCGTCCCGGGCATCGCCTTGATGTCCTCTTCGGTGAGGACCTGGACCTCACCAGGCCCATCCTCGTAGAGCTCGACGGGGCGCTCGTCGGTGACCACGATCGGCGCCACCTCGACCACGCCGGCTTCCTCGGCCCGGAGAACGCCCGGCACCGCCAGCGCCAGGGCGATCGCGATCACGGGCAAGCGGGGCGCGCTTCGTCGATCCATTCGCAAGCAAGGGCCTCTCGCCGATCGCCGAAAACCTCGACGACTCAGCCGGTTGGCGGGGGTTCTGTCTCGTCCCGGCTGGCGCTGGCTCGCTGGGCGG
>CAYYUT010000084.1:0-1206 GCA_964474935.1 uncultured Spirochaetales bacterium | reverse complement strand
GAACTACGCCCGCAGCTATAGCTGAAATTGACTTTCAATTTCAACCCCGATAGCATCGGCGCGCCTCGGGAGGGGAGCTGCGGACACCAGCCCGCAGCGGGCAGGCGTCGACGATGGCTCGTGGTGGCTCGGCTTCGGAGTCTCGGATCGTTCCGCATCTCCGGGATCGCCCCGCGCCCGGTGCGTTCGGATCGCGAGTCCGTTGCGGCCGCGTCCGCGCGATGGCATCCCATGCCGGGCGGTGTCCACCGCCGGAGGAGCTTCGACAGTGAGCGAGAGAATCACGACCCACGAGGCCATCGCGCCGACGCAGGAGGCGCTCGCCGCCTCGAGCCCGGCCGCCGCCTCGGCGACCGGTGCCGCCGGGTGGAGCGGTCGGCGCTTCTTCGATGGCCTGAAGGATCTGGGACAGCTCCGGATCATCTCCCAGTGCGGACCGAGCACCTTCGAGTCGATCGTCACCTTCGGGACCTACGGAGTCTCCGACGGCCACGTGAATGCGATCACGCCCGCGTACCACTGGCATCTCGACCTCACCCGGTTCGCCCACGTGCGGTCGCGCGACGAGATCTACCCCCGGTCGGGACGGCGCGTCCTCTTCTTCGAGCTTCGCGAGGAGGCCGACGCCGAGCCCTTTCTGCGGATCTTTCTGTACCGCGACAAGGGCGCCGAGTTCGAGCCCGCGCGCGTGGCTGCGTTCTCGGCGATGCACGCCGAGCTCGCCGAAGGTGTCGTGCTCGCGCGAGAGGGAGTGGATCGATGAGAAGCTTGCTTTCCGTGGTCTTCGCCGGTGCGGCAATCCTGGGTACCCACGCCGCCCTGGCCGCCGAAAGCAGCGCGCAGGCCGAGACCCACGCCACCGCGGAGACGGCGCACCGCATCGCCTCGCTCGTCCCGTTCGTGGCCCGGGCCCTCGACCGCATGCCCGGCGACCGCGTGGTCGTGGCCTGCGTCCGGCAGAAGCTCCACGAGGCGCCGCCCGAGGGCACGATCGACCTCGGCAATCCCCACGCGCCGAGTCTCGAACGGCTCGCCGAGGCCCGCGCCGACCTCGTCGTCGCCGACCGTCTGATCCATGCCTCGCTCGAGGCGAAGCTCGAGCGCTTCGGGGGTCGGGTGGTCTTCGTGGACCAGAGCTCGGTGGACGCCACCTTCGAGAGTCTGCTCGAGGTGGCCCGCGCCGCCGGACGCGAGGAGCCCATGCGC
>CAYYUT010000083.1:0-9633 GCA_964474935.1 uncultured Spirochaetales bacterium | reverse complement strand
GTAAAGGCCTGGACTCCGATCGCCGTCCCAGGTCGTAGCGCGACTCGAGCGCCTCGGCGTGTCGGTGGATCGGATCGTCGAGGCCGCCCGACTCGAGCTCGAAGCGCGCGGCCAGCGCCGCTCGCACCGCCTCCGTCACCGAGCGAGCCGTGGCTCCGCGGCTGCACTCGGCGAGCGCTCCCGCAGTGTCGGGATCGAACGGGAGCCCCAGGGCGCGATACACGGGAACCAGACCTTCGAGCAGGGCTTCGCGGTCTTCCACCACGATCACCCCTCCGACGTGCGCGCCGCCCTCGATGATGCGCTGACCGATGCCGCACACCTTGCGCCGGCCGGCGAGCACGCCGGCGCCGCGACCGACATGGATGCTGTGGCGGCCCGGGCAGTATTCGCCCGGAAGCTCCCCCACGGCGGCATCGACGCCGAGGCTTCCGAGCGCCTCGACCAGCACGTCGGCCATGGCCTCGAATCTCGCGTCGATCCCGCGTCTCAGGTCGCCGACGGGTTGGCTCCAGGCGAAGGCCAGGGTTCCCGGATGGAAGAGGGCCGGCTGGCCGCCAGCCAGCCGCAGCACCGGCGCGAAGCCCGCGGCGCGCGCAGCGGCGACCGCGTCGCCGAAGCCGGCGCGCCGCAGATCCGCGGCCGAGAAGGCGAGCACCCGACCAGTGACATGCAGGCGAAAGGTTGCGGCCCGCTGCCCGGCCGAGACGCGTTCGAGCAGGGCGCGCGAGATCGCGGTGTCGTAGGCGGGCCGCTCGGGCCAGGCCTCGATCGACCAGATCAGTCGCGGGCGGCGCTCCAGACTAGCGCTCCGCGAGGACCCGCTTCAGGATCTTGCCGGTGGGGTTCCGGGGCAGCTCGTCGAGGAAGACGATCTCGCGGGGGACCTTGTACCGCGCCAGGTTCTGCTTGACGTATCCCTTGAGCGCGTTCTCGTCGGCCGTCGCTCCGGGCTCGAGCGCCACGAAGGCCTTCAGGCGCTGACCGAACTGCTCGTCGGGGACCCCGATCACGGCCGCTTCTCGTACGTCGGCGTGGTCGGACAAGAGGTCTTCGATCTCGCGCGGGAAGACGTTCTCGCCCCCCGAGACGATCATGTCGTCGTCCCGGCCGTCGACGAAGAGCAGGCCATTCTCGTCGAAGTGGCCCACGTCGCCACTCGACATCAGGCCGTCGATCACCTCTTTGTTGCCGCCACCCGTGTAGCCGTCGAACTGGTTCTCGTTGACGACGAAGATCCGGCCCGTCACTCCCGTGGGAACCTCCTGGCCCTTCTCGTCGAGGATCCGGACCGTCACACCGCGGGGTGGGCGGCCGGCGGTGCCGGGTGCCGCGCGCAGCTCGTCGGGCATCGCGATCGAGGCCTGTGCCACCTCGGTCGAGCCGTAGAAGTTGTAGACGTTGTCGCCGAAGGTATCCATCCAGCGCGTGGCGAGCTCGCCCGGGAGCGCCGAGCCGCTGGCACACACCATCTCGAGAGAGGACGTGTCGTAGCGACCGATCACCTCCGGACCGAGCTCGAGGATCCGCTGCATCATCACCGGGACGACGGCCAGCATCTCGGGCCGATACTCCTGGATGGCCGCGAGCGTGCCCTCGGGATCGAAGCGTCGACGCAGGCAGATGGTGGAGCCGAGCTGCGCACCCACCAGCAGATGAAATCCGCCCCAGGAATGGAAGGCTGGCGCGGCGATCAGGGTGCGGGTCCGCGTGCGGAGCGGCATGCGGCCGAACAGCCCGACGAAGGTGTCGAGCCCCTGGCGTTTCATCGTGCGCTGGGCGCCTTTCGGCGTTCCGGTGGTCCCCGACGTCAGCACCGTGACCCGGCCCGGCTGGGAGGGCGGATCGATGTCGGAATCGTCGTGCTGCGCGGCCAGCGCTTCGAAGCTCTCTTCGCCGCTCGCGGCGTCGGTGGGGCCCCAGGTGACGAAGCGGATCAGACCGCCCGCTCCCTGCTCGACGATCGGCCGGAACTCGTCGTCGTACAGGATCACCTTGGTCTGCTCGCGCTCGCACACATCCTTGAGCTGGGGAGCCGCGAAGCCGGTGTTGAGCAGGAGGGTATTGGCGCCGAGCTTGTCGATCGCGACCTGGGCCTGGACGAAGCCCCGGTGGTTCCGAGCGAACAGGCCGACCCCATCGCCGGGACGCACCCCCGCCTCGCGCAGGGCGCGCGCGATGGCGTTGGTCGAGCGATCGACCTCCCCGGCCGTCATGGAGCCGAGGTCGTCGAAGATGGCGATCCGGTCGGGATCGCGCTGCGCGGCGGCGTGGAACCCCGTGGCCGCGCTCGAGCCGAACTTGCGCATGGCGGGCCCGAGGCTCGCCATGAAACGCAGATCCAGAAAACCCGATCCGTACAGCACCTCGAAGATCTCGAGCGTGCGTCGGACCGGCCCACCTTGTCCGGTTCCTCGTAGGCTCACCCACAGGTGGTAGTGCAACCCTCCCGGCGGGTCCAGAGGCGTCCCGTGCGCGACAGAGCCCGGACATCGGGCCCCCAGCCCGATGCCCCCGGGCGCGATACGATCGGACGCCGGAGACCGCGGGCTCCAGACGTGGCTCGGCGCGTCCGATCCATTGGGGCCAACGGCTCGAAAGGGCAGCCCCCCCGGGTGTCCGGGCCGACCGCCCGGAAGGCAGAGGGCCTCCCGGGTGCGACGTGGGGCCCCCGAAGAGCCAGGAGGACCGTCTGTGGCCCAGCCCAGCATCGACACGAGCCCGACCGGCGCCGCGTCCAGCCACGACGAGGGACTCCGCGAGATTCCGCGCACGAGCCTCCTCGAGCGGCTCGACTGGCTGCGTCGCTTCCGGAACGATGCCCTCACCCTGACCCGCAGCCTTCACCGGAAGTACGGATCAGTCGTCCTGCAGGACGTCCGCATCGGGCGCACGGTCAACCTGTTCGGACCCGATGCGAACCGCTTCCTCCTCGTCGACGCCGCCGACCGTCTCTCGGCCAAGCGCTCCTGGGAAGCCATCATGGGCCAGATCTTCGGCGGCGGTGTGATGCTCCGGGATGGCGACGATCACAAGCACCATCGTCGCATCATGCAGGTCGCGTTCCGGCAGGGCGCCCTCAAGGGCTACCTCGAACGCATGCACCCGTTGATCGACGATCGCGTCGAGGAGTGGTCGCGCGGACGTGCGCTGCTCGCGTTCCCGGCCATCAAGCGTCTCACCCTGCTCCTGGCCTGGGAGATCTTCGTCGGAGAGAGCCTGGACGGAGAGGAGACGGGACGTCTGAATCATGCCTTCGAGGCCGAGGTCGCTGCCTCGATGTCGCTCATCCGGCTCCCGATACCCGGCCTCGAGTTCCACGAGGGCCGGAAGGGGCGCCGCGCCCTGTCCGACTACTTCCGATCACGGATCCCGGATCGACGTGCCACCGAGAGCCCCGACATGCTGAGCCGCCTCTGCCACGCCGAGAGCGACGAAGGCGAGCGCTTCAGCGACACCGAGATCGTCGACCACATGAACTTCCTGATGATGGCGGCGCACGACACCACCACCAGCACGTTGACATCGATGGCGTACCAGCTGGCAGTGCATCCGGAATGGCAGGAGCGCGTGCGCGAGGAGTGCCGCAGCCTCGGCCCGGAGCCCCTGCAGTTCGACGATCAGCCGCGCCTCGAGACACTCGGCCGCGTCTTCCGCGAGACGCTCCGCCGTCACCCGCCCCTCTCCACGATCCCGCGCGTGGCGACCGAGGATCTCGCGTTTGACGGCCATCGCATCCCCGAGGGCTCGCTGGTCGCGATCTTCCCGATCCACACGCACCACATGGAGGCCTGGTGGCGCGACCCGTTCCGCTTCGACCCCGACCGGTTCTCGGACGAGCGCGGCGAGCACAAGCAGCACTCTCATCTGTGGGTGCCGTTTGGTGGCGGACCCCACACCTGCCTGGGCCTGCGCTTCGCCGAGATGCAGGTGAAGGCGATCGTGCATCGCCTGGTGCAACGCGTGCGTTGGACCGTGCCGGACGGCTACGAGATGCCCATCCAGGAAGCCCCGATCTCGAAGCCGAGAGACGGACTCCCGCTCCTGATCGAGCCGCTCGACTGAAGGCGGGCCACGAGCGCGGCGAGGTCGGCGGGCGTGTCGACGTCGGGCCAGGGTGCGAGCATCGCGATGCGCCGGCCCGACACGGCCAGCCACGCGCGGAGCGACGCGCACGCATCGCCCTCTCCGAACACGAAGCCGCTCGCGAGCCCGGGAACCGGCTCCCGGAGCACGAGCGCCGAGAACCCGCCGTCGCCGCTCGGCACGATGGCCGCGTGACTCGTGGCGAGCGCGGCGAGGCCCTGTTCGAGTCGCTCGACCGGAAGATCCGGGGCGTCACCTCCGAGCACCACCAGGGGGCCGCCGGACCAGGCCCCCTCGATCGCGCGCTCGAGGCACTGCGATCCGCTCGCGCCAGCGACCCCCATGTACCGCGCCCGTCCCACGTCACCCAGGATCGAGCCGGCGTCGGCGTCGGGGGGCGAGAATGCGACGATCGGCTCGGGCGAGAGCGTGCGTGCCAGATCGAGGCTGGCGCGCAGCATCGCGCGATAGACGCGCTCCGCACCCCTCCGGCCGAGCCGCGGCCAGAGCCGGGTCTTCACGGGCAGAAGCCCGGGCAGCTTGGTCAGGACGAGGACGGTCGCGGACATGGTTCCTCCCGAAGCCGGAAGAGGCGCACGAGCATGCCCGCTCCGGCGCCGAGCGCACCGCGCAGACTGCCACTGATCCGGCTCGTCCCGTGCTCGCGATGCGACCAGGTGTGCGGCACCTCGACGACGGTGATCCCGCTCGTGAGCGCTCGGACGTTCATCTCGACGTTCCACCCGAAGCCGCGGTCGACCAGCAGATGGGGAGGCCACATCGAGATGCGGAGCGCGCGGTAGGGACCGAGATCGTGGAACCAGCGGCCCCAGCCGAAGGCGATCAGGAGGCCGACGAGAGCGTTCCCGGCCCGCTGCACGCCTGTGAGCGAATCGTCGTTCGTGCGGGCGCCGGTCACGAGCCCGACCCGTGCGTCGCCAAACGGTGCGAGCAGACGCTCGATCTGCTCCGGCCCGGCGAGATGATCAGCATCGCACACGACCGCGACGTCGCAGTCCTGCACGGCCTCGAGGCCGATCTGCACCGCCGCCCCGTAGCCCCGCTCGGGCACGGCCCGGTACTCGACGCCGGGGATCGCGGCGCAGATTGCGGGGGTCGCGTCGCCGCTCGGGGTGTCGGCCACCACGATTCGATCGACGCGCGTCCGGCGCCAGGCCGGGAGCAGACGGGCCAGATTCTCGGCCTCTCGACAGGCGGGCACCACCACGCCCACCCGACGAACCCGGTCCACCCCGTTCGTCCCGTCCGGCCCACCGACCGCGCCGCTGGCGGTGGCCGCGCCGCTCGCATCGACCGCGCCGCTGGCGGTGGCCGCGCCGCTCGCATCGGCGCGGTCGATCGCGCGGCCGGGACCCGCGGCACGATCGGGGAGCGGTTCGCGACGCGGCCGGCGGGTCCAGACGAGCCACGCAGCCCAGCCGAGCGGAACCGCGTACTGCACAACGGTGAGCACGACGAGTCCGGGACGATCGCCCCCGGTGGCGAGCGCGACATAGGCGGGCGCGGCGAGCGACATGCTCGCCGCCCACCCGACGAGTGGCCACGAGATCGCGCCCGGCCCAACCACGGGAAGCATGACCAGGAACCAGCTCAGGTACCAGTAGTGCACCGTGGGCGAGAGCAGGAGCAGGCCTGCGAACGAGACGGCGGCGGCCGATGCGATGCGAGGCTGCGCAACGGCGACACCCGTGACGACGAACAGGAGCATGCTCGCCGCCAGCCAGGGAGCCAGCCTCGGTGCGATCGCCTCGAGCGCCAGGAAGGGTCCGGCATTGAAGCCGAACGTCGTGCCGAACTGCACCAGGGAACCGAGCAGGTTCCCGTCGCGCAGGTAGGGCAGCGTGCCGAGCACGATCAGGGGCAGGGTGACGACGAGCACGGCGCGCGGCTGGCGCAGCGCCATCCACGGGAGGAGGAGCACCGCCACGGTCTTGGCCAGGATCGAGGCGGCGAGCGCCGCAGCGGCCCACCGCCAACGGCCTCGTTCGACATTCCATGCCATCGCCACCAGGAAGATCAGCATCCAGGCGTCGACGTGGCCCGCCGCGCTCGAAGCGACGGCGACCGGCGACCAGGCGTACAGGACCGCGCGGCCGACCGGCCGACCGGTAGACGCGAGCCACGCCACCAGCAGCATCACGACCAACCCGTCGATGGCCAGCATCAGGTTCCGGAAGCCGAGCTCGTCGAGACCGCCGGCGGCTGCGGCCGCGAACAGGGCCTGCGCGAGCGGCGGGTACACCGTCGGGAGGTCGCGAAACTCGACGAGCGACCAGCCATCGTCGCGGAGCGGTGCGCGCTCGGGCGCATCGGGTGGGGTGGCGAAGGGACTCTCGCCCGCCAGCTGGACGCGGCCCTCCCACAGATAACGGTGGAGATCGTTGCTGTGGAAGTCGCTCGCGAGGAACACGGCACGCACGAGCAGCGCCACCACCACCACTTCGCGGGCGCCGAGCCGGTGACAGCCGGGAAGGACGGCGAGCCAGACGAGACAGGCCGCCACCAGGAGCGCCGGATGGAAGAGGCCCGCCGAGAGGGCGAGCGCGCAGACGACGAGCAGCGCCCCTCCGACGCTCGGGAGGGATGTCCAGCGAGGGGAAGGACTCGCCGGACTCCGTGCGCCGGGGGGCTGCTCGCTCACGATCGGGGGCGGGTGTCAGTAGCTCTTGGACTTCTTGCGGACGGTCGCAGCCGGGGCCTCGTGATCGCTCATCGAGTGCCCGTCGTCCGCGTGGGCGGCGCAGGGGTTCGTCGTCTCGGGCTTGGCGGCGCAGGGGTTCGCGGCCTTGGCTGCGCAGGGGTTGGTCGCCTGGCCGGCGCAGGGGTTCGCCGTCTTCGGCTTGGCTGCGCAGGGATTCGTGGCGGCGCAGGGGTTCTCGCTGGCGGCCGTGGCCGACGGCGTCGGCGCCCCCGCAGCCAACAGCATGGCCAGGCCGGCGACGGCGATCGAAGTTCGGAGCAGGGACATGATCAGGGTCCTTTCGTGTTTGCTTCTCGTCCGGATCCCCGGATCGGGGTCGGCGCCTCTCGAGAAGACCTACGAAGGCACCGAGCGCGCGGTTACATCGCCCGGCGCGACGAAGGGCACGGCCCCCAACGGCCACACGAGCGCACCGCCGGGTAAATGGACGGGCGAGCGGCAACGGCGGCGGCGAGACCGCTAGGCCCGGATCACGGCGAGATCCACGGGGGTGTCGATCCCGTGCACGCGCCGAGCGAAGCGCATCTGGAACGAGACGTTGGCGGCCAGGCCCTGGTCGACGGCGAGCGACAGGGTGTCGCAGGTCGTCAGGGCTCGAACCTGCTCCTCCTTGGTGTGCTTCTCGAGCTTTGCCGCCAGGTTGACGGGTGCGCCGATCACGGTGAACTCGAGACGCGTGGCGTCGCCGACGGTGCCGAAGACGAGCGACCCCGCCACGACCGCGGCACAGACCCGGAGCGCCTCGTCGCCTCGCGCCGTGCGGCCGAGATTCCACGTGTCCACGGCATCGAGACAGGCGCGCGCGGCCCGGATCGCATCGGCCGCGTAGGTCCGGGAGGGCTCGGCCGCACCGAAGCTGGCCAGGATTCCGTCGCCGAGGAACTTGTCGATGTTCCCGCCGTGCTGCTGGATCTTCGGAACCAGGAGCGCGTGAAGCTCGTTCAGGAGGCCCACGACCTCGCCCGGCGGCATCTCCTTCGCGAGAGGCGTGAAGCTCCGCACGTCGAGGATCAGGACGGCGGCCTCGCAGGCGCGTCCCTCGCCCGCCTCCACGCCGTGCTCACCCCCGGTGATCTGCTCGGCGACGCGGACGTCGAAGAAGCGGGCGAGATCGCGGGCCGCGGTGCGCGAGCGCACCGATTCGACCAACAGACGCCGCGCACGCACGATCGCGAGGGCCAGGATCAGGGTCACGGTCACGATCGCCAGGATCTTGTCGACCTCCGCGCCGATCAGGATCGCGCTCGACGTCATGTAGGCCACGTAGTCGCGGGTGATCGCCAGCCCTCCCGAGTCCCAGGCGGCGTAGATCACCAGTCCGAGCCAGCCCACCGCGGCGGCGAGTCCCGTGACGAGGACGTAGGCCGCTTCGAAGCGAAGCGTCCGGAGGGCGATGAAGATGAAGGCGTACAGGAGGGTCGGCGCCTTGAGATAGAACCCGGGCGGCTGCTCGTACTGCAGATGGAAGCTCCAGATCAGGGCCAGCAGGAGCGCCACGTCGAACAGACCCGAGAGTACCAGCACGGGGCCAGGGACACGTCCTCTCAGGCTCAGCGTCAGGCGCACCAGGGTGAAACCGAGGTACGCCCCGAGAACCCACGGAACGGGAGCGAAAGCGGCGTCGGCGCCGAAGGTCTTGGGCGCCGCGAGGTAGAGGCCCCCGAACAATCCGACGATGCCGAGCTGGATCAGCGAGATCAGCTGCTCCGACCGCTGCTGCTGCTGCTCGATCACGCTCGCCAGCCGAGCCGAGAGCGGATCGCGCCGCTGCCCCGGCAACGACCATGCACTCCAATCGACGGCCACGGCGACTCCCCGAAACGAGATCTCCCTCTTTGAATGCCGGAACGCGCATCGGGTTTCTCCGAGGCGGAGCACCGGAGAAGGCGAGGAGAGGGTTCCTCAGCCCGTTCGCGACGACTCGTCGGATGGATTCGCGCCACCGCCCGGATCGGCAGAACGCGAAACCGGTGAGTGGGCGGCATTGCTCGGGTCGGCCAGTCGCAGGTAGTAGGTGTAGACGAGCAGCACCAGGGTCCCGAAGAGCATCGAGAGCACCCCGATCTCCACGTCGTAGGGCTTCTGGACGGCCAGGGAGACACGCATCAGGATGGTCGAGGCAATGAAGGCGGCGTTGCGGAAGACGAGCTCGTAGCTCTCCGAGTAGAGCAGGGAGAGCACCAGGATCAGGACGTCCGCGAAGATCATGACCGTGAACAGATCGAGATAGAAGATCGTGCGCACGTCGACCTGCGGGGCGGCGCCCTCGAGCGCGATGCGCGCGGCGTCGACCGACCAGGTTGCCAGGCTCCAGGCGGCGAGCGCGAAGAGCAGCCCGGCCAGCCCGAGGGCGATCACTTTCTTTCGGCGGATGAACACGGCGAGTGCCTCCCGCTCCTCGGCGCCCGAGAGAGTGCGCCGCGGTCGTCTCCGGTTCAGGTGCTGGAAGAGTGCGACGAGCAGGAACATCACCAGGCCGCCGGCCATGTCGAGCACGACGTCGAGGAACTCGTCGAGCTGACTCGACAGCTCCGTCACCGACTCGAACTGCGCGAAGTCCTTGAACACGTTGCGGATCACGATCAGCGAGAGGATCTCGTACTGCTTCGCGATCGAACGGGTGGTCGACTCGGGGATCGACAGGATGAGGAGCAGCACCTCGTAGAACAGGACGAAGCTGAACGGGGTGTACAGCGCCGACAGGTAGTTCGTTCCGATCGGCGCGAGGAACGACGGCGTCGGATCGAGCTGGCGGGCCAGGAACACGAGACCCAGATGGGGCGCCAGCCCGCCGACCGCCAGGCCCACGGTCGCGTCGCGGAACC
>CAYYUT010000082.1:0-9682 GCA_964474935.1 uncultured Spirochaetales bacterium | reverse complement strand
TGGCTCGCGGCCGTCTTCGCCGAGCTCCTCGAACAGTACCCGCTCGACGGGCTGCACCTCGACTACATCCGCTACCCCGACGTGTTGCCCTTCGTTCCGGGCACGCGCTTCGGGGTCGGGCTCGACTTCGGCTACGGCGCCGCCACCCGTCAGCGCTTCCGTGAGGACACGGGCCTCGAGGCGCCGTTCCAGGGCTCGCTCGCCAATGCGAACGCCTGGGACCAGTGGCGCCGCGAGAAGCTCACGGAGCTGGTGGCCCGCATCCGGCTCGAAGCGCGGCGGGCGCGACCGGGCGTCGAGCTGTCGGCGGCCGTCTGGGCCTACGCGGAACGCGGCTACACCGCGATCTTCCAGGACTGGCGGGGCTGGCTCGACCAGGACCAGCTCGACTTCGCGGTTCCCATGCTCTACACCCGCGACGACCATCTGCTGCGACTCGAAGCGGCGGCGCTGCTGGGGGGCGTGGCGGGCGAGCGCGTGTGGCCCGGGCTCGGCGTCTGGCTCTTCGCCCGCGAGCCGGAGCGCGCCGCCGCACAGATCGCCCGCATCCGGGCGCTCGATGCACCGGGTCTGGCCCTTTTCTCGTGGGATTCGTTCACCCGCGAGCCGGGCCTCCGAACCGCGCTGGCCGAGGCCCTGGATGTCCCCCGACCCTGACTCCCTCGAGAACACCCACTTCGCGCTCCCGCCCGAGCTCGTCGCACAGCATCCCCCGCCCGAACGCGACGCGGCCCGGATGCTGGTGGTGGACCGCTCGGCCGGTAGCCTCGCGCATTCCCGCGTTCGGGACCTCGCGGACTGGCTCGATCCGGGCGACCTGCTGGTGGTGAACGCAACCCGCGTGCGCGCAGCGCGTCTGCGCGGCCGCAAGGCCACCGGTGGCGCCGTCGAGGCCCTGCTGCTCGAGCCGCTCGCCGAGCCTCCCGGGAGCCACCAGGCATGGGTCCGCTGCTCGGGGCATCTGCGCGAAGGACTGAAGCTGCGCTTCGAGCGCGACGGCCGCGGACTCGACGCAGAGATCGTGGCCCTCCACGGCGCCGACGGCGTGGCGCTGGCGTTTCCGCCCGGCAGCGACCCGTACGAGCTCGGCGAGCCACCCCTGCCCCCCTACATCCGGCGCGACGCGCCCCGCCCCGAAGACCGCGAGCGCTATCAGACGGTGTTCGCGCGGGTTCCCGGCTCGGCGGCGGCCCCGACCGCCGGGCTCCATCTGACCGATCGCATCTTCGCGGCGCTCCGCGAGCGCGGCGTCGAGCGAGCCGAGCTGGTCCTGCACGTGGGGCTCGGCACCTTCCGCGCCCTCCGACCCGAAGACCTCGCGCGCGGTCGGCTCCACCGAGAGCGCTTCGCGCTGCCCGAGGAGACGGCTGCCGCCGTGAACCGCACCCGCGCCCGCGGTGGGCGCGTCGTGGCCGTGGGCACCACGACCACCCGGGTGCTCGAGAGCCAGGCCGATGGCTCGGGTCGCGTGCGTTCCGGCGAGGGCCACACCGAGCTCTTCCTGAAGCCGGGGAGCCCGATCCGGGTGGTGGATGCACTCCTCACCAACTTCCATCTGCCCGGCTCGTCGCTGCTGATGCTGGTGGCCGCTTTCATCGGATGGGAGCGCCTCCGCGCTGCCTATGCCGAGGCCATCGCGGAGCGCTACCGCTTCTTCTCGTACGGCGACGCCATGCTGGTTCGGTAGTGCCCCAGGGCTTCGGCTTCGAGCAACGGGCCACCGATGGGGATGCCCGCCACGGCAGGCTCACCACGCCCCACGGCCTGGTGGCGACCCCGGCCTTCATGCCGGTGGCCACCTACGGTGCGGTGCGGGGCGTGGCCCCCGAGGACCTCGGGCCCCTCGGCGCCGAGATCGTGCTCGCGAACACCTTCCATTTGCACGAGCGCCCGGGCGAGGCGGTCGTCGAGCAGCTCGGAGGCCTCGCGGGCTTCACCGGTTGGCGCGGTCCCTGGCTCACCGACAGCGGCGGCTTCCAGGTGACCTCGCTCGGCGACCGAATGAAGCTCGACGAGCACGGGGTCACCTTCCACTCGCCCGTCGACGGTCGGGCCCGCGAGCTCACTCCCGAGCGCGCCATCGCGATCCAGGAGGCCCTCGGGGCCGACGTCGCCATGGCCCTCGACGAGTGCCGACCCCTCGACGCCGCGCGCGACCCGGCGACGGCGCGCGCCGCGATGGAACGAACCCTCCGCTGGGGAGAGCGTTGCCAGAGCGCGCGCACGCGTCCCGAGCAGGCGGTGTTCGGGATCGTCCAGGGCGGAGTCGATGCCAGCCTGCGACGCGAGAGCGCCCGGGCCACGGTGGCGATCGGTTTCGACGGCTTCGCCCACGGCGGACTCGGGCTCGGCGAGGAGCCGGTCCTGCGTGAGTCGCTCGTGGCCGAGGCCAACGCCCATCTCCCGGTGGGGGCGCCGCGCTATCTGATGGGCCTCGGGCGTCCTGCCGATCTGGTGGCCGGCATCGCGGTCGGCGTCGATCTGTTCGACTGCGTGCTCCCGACCCGCCACGCGCGCCATGGCGTGCTCTTCACGAGCCAGGGCACGCTGCACCTGAAGAACGCCCGCCATCGGGACGACGAACGTCCGCCCGATCCCGAGTGCGACTGCCCGGCCTGCCGGACCCATTCGCGCGCCTACCTGTCACCTGATCCACATGAACGAGATGCTCGGCAAGCGGCTCGCGACGCTCCACAACCTGCGCTTCTACCTGCGGCTGATGCAGCGGGCGCGGGCCGCCATCGAGGCCGGGCGCTTCGGCGCGCTCCGGCGCGAGATCGACGCGCTCGAGACGGCCGCCGACTAGCACGAGGCGACGAGCCGACCCGCACGGCCAGCCGGGCGGGGGGTCAGCCGCGCGAACGACGGGCGCGGGCCAGCGCCTCGATCGCCACCGCGAGCCCCGCGTGGAAGGGCAGCGCGTCTCCGAGCGCGGCCGGTGCGATGCGGGTCGAGTCGGCCACCGCCGGCCAGACCCGAGCGGCCAGCTCGCGTCGGAGCGGTTCGAGGCAGAGACGCTCGCCGGCGGCGCTCGCGATCGTGCCGAGCACGATCACCTCGGGTGCCAGGACCATCGCCAGCCAGACGAGCGCGCGGGCGAGGTAGCCGTTCCAGTGCGCGAGCTCGGCGAGGGCGAACGCGTCGCCCTCGTGCGCGGCTGCGACGGCGTGGGCGGCGGTGATGGCCTCGCGGCGGCCGGCGAGTGCGAGCACGCGGCTCGTGTCGGGAGTCGTGGCGCACAGACGTTTGGCCCAGGCGTTCCCGCCCACGTAGGCCTCGAGGCAACCGCGCAGACCGCAGGCACAGGGCTCGCCATCCCATTCGATCGCTGCGTGACCGATCTCGCCGGCGCCCCAGCCCGCGCCGCGATGCAGACGGCCGTCCACGACGAGACCCGCGCCCACCCCGGTCGACATGGTCAGATAGACGAGGGTGCGTGCCCCCTGCCCCGCCCCGCGTCCCCATTCGGCGAGCGCCGCGGCGTCGGCGTCGTTCTCGATGGCGACCGGCGCGCCGAGCTCCTTCTCGAGGATCTCGCGCAGGGCGACGTCGTCCCAGCCGGGCAGGTTCGGGGCGCCCTGCACCCGCGAGCGCGACGGGTCGAGGGGGCCGGGAACCGAGACCCCGATGGCCGCGAGCGCCTCGGGCCGGCCCCCGGCCTCGGCGCAGAGCTCGCGGGCCTCGTCCGCCAGCCGGCCGAGATCGCGCCGCGGGTCGCCCGAGTGCTCCGTCGGCCGCCGCCGCCGCGCGCCGAGGCTCCCGTCCGGGTCGCCGAGCGCGACGGCGCACTTGGTGCCGCCGATGTCGATTCCGAGAATCGCGGCCATCGCCGAATCCCCTGTCGGATCGGAGCGTTGCGAGAGCGAATGCGAGCCTATCACAGGCCTCACTCAGGACTTGGCGCGTCGCGCCGATACACGAGGGGATCCGCGTCTCTTGCCGCCTGGCTGCGGCCGAACGACCGGGAGGACCCGACGATGCTCGCAAGCACCTGCCGCGGCGCCATGACCTTCGTGCTGGCCTCGATGGTCGCCTTCGCGGCGAACTGCCACAAGCCGCTCGACTGGACCGATACGGACGGCTCGCTCCACGACGCCCAGAAGCGGTACACGCAGCTGATCCGCTGGGGCGAGGTCGAGCTCGCGAGCAGCTTCGTGAACGAGGAGCAGCGCGAAGATTTCCTGGCGCTCTCGCCCGTACTCCAGGGCGTGCGCTTCACCGACTACGAGATCGGCTCGATCCAGTACGACGAGGAGGCCGCGGTCGTGTGGGTCGAGTACCAGGCCTATCCCGAGACCACGATGCTGAGCACCCCGATCAAGGAGCGTCAGGTCTGGCGGCGGTCGCGTACCCTCGGCAGCTGGGAGGTGGAGCCCGACATCGCGAGCTTCCTCGCGGCGCTACCGGCCCCTCGGTAGACCGTGTCGAGTCCTGCCCGCAAGCCCACGATCCTGGTCGCGGACGACATCCCGCTCTTCCGCGAGCTGCTCGAGGTGTTCCTCGCGCGCGCGGGCCAGGTGGTGAGCGCGAGCGACGGCCGCACCGCGCTCGCTCTCGCCCGGAAGCATCGGCCCGCCGTGGTGATCGCCGACCTCGAGATGCCCGGTCTCGACGGGGCCTCGCTCTGCCGCGCGCTCCGGCGCGACCCGGAGCTCGCTTCCACGCCCTTCGTGATGCTGGTGCCGGGCGAGCGCGCCGCCGACCGAGCTTGCGCCATCCGGGCCGGCGCGAACGACGTGCTTCCGAAGCCGATCCACCGGGCCGAGCTGATGCAGAGCGTGATGCGCCTGATGCGATCGCCGACCCGAGGTCTGCCCCGCGTGGCGGTCGATGCACCGATCCTGATCCGTACCCGCGACGACGAGGCCAGTGCGCGGATCCGGAACCTCTCGCGAGGCGGTCTCTTCGTCGAGACGCGGCAGCCCCTCGACCCCCAGGAAGAGCTCGCGCTCTCGTTCCGACTTCCCGAGAGCGAGCATCGCCTCGCACCAACGGCCAGCGTGGCCTGGCACGAGCAGGACGATCACGCCCGTCTCTCGGGCCACGGGCTCCGATTCCTGGCCGTCGACGCAGCGACGCTGCGCGAGATCGAGGCCTTCGTGCACGAGCGCTCGCCGAGCGTCGACGCCGAGACCGAGCGGAGCGCGGAGCGGCCGCCCGGGGTTCGGCGACCGCGCCGCGTCGCCGCTCAGTCGAGATAGTCGCCGCTTAGGAGCTCGTCCTCTTCGACCGTCTCGAGTCCGCTGTTGGTTCCCTCGTTCGGCTTGATCACCGAGAGCACCTTCGAGCCCTGGCGGATCACCGTCACGCGCCGCGTGCGGAGTGTCCCCGGAGCCCGTGTACGCACGCGCTCGATGATGATCGGACCCTCGCCTGCCGAGGCCGAGACCTGGTAGTTGGAGAGCGTCCCACCCGGTCGGATGGTCACCACCTCTTCCGAGCCGAAGGGCGCGCTCGCGACCGGCGGAGGAGCGTTGAGGCGGCGAAGCGCCTCGAGGCGGCGCTCCGTGCGGGCCTGGACGTCGTCCTCGGATCGCGTCTGGACGTGGGTGTAGCGCGAGTAGTCGTCGAGCGAGGCCGCGTTCGAGCCCACCACCTGGTCGCGGTAGCGCTGGGGCACGCGCTTCAGATCGTCGGTGAAGGCATAGGCACCGCTCTCGGTGCGCCAGCGGTAGAGCTCGGCCTGGGCCGGGCTCGCCAGAGCCAGGGCGGCGAACGCGGCGAGCGCGCCCGCGAACAAACGCGTCGGGGAGATCGTCGGCTTCAGCATCGTCAGCATCCTCTTCCACTCGTCCCCGACCGGAGCGCCACGAGTGGATCGGAACGCCGAGACGTCGGAGACGCCCTTCCCACCCACAGATTCTGAAGGGGTGACGAGGATTGTCAACGGTGCCGAGAGGCGTCGTACGCAACCCGTGGGCGTGCTCCCGGCAATTATTCTGCGAGACGCCGACGGCGTGCTGATAGCATGCGATCTGCTGATGCCGTGAGGTGATCCATGCGACCTCGTTCCGCTCCGGCCCGCCCGCCCGGCAGCTTCCCGCGACGCTCCACTGCGCTCCTGCTGACGACGCTTGCCGTCTTGCTCGCGTCGGTGTCGTCCGAGCGGTGCGCGGTCGACGAGCCCTGCCTCGACGCCGAGAACGGGACCCCGTGTGACGACGGCCTCTTCTGCACGACCCACGATGTCTGCCGGAACGAGGAGTGCGTCGGCCTCGCCGCGACCTGCGACGACGGCATCGAGTGCACCGCCGACTCGTGTGACGAGGAGCGTCGCGAGTGTCTGAGCTTCGCGCTCGCGGAAGCCTGCGACGCGCTCGGCGACGGCGACGCGGACGGCGTCCCGGATGAACGCGATCGGTGTCTCGGTAGCCTGGCGGGGACACGCGCGGTGGCGCAGGGGTGCAGCCCGCTCGATCTGATCCGACGTCCGAACGCGTTGATCAGCCCGATCGTGACGGCACTGGCGACTTCGCTCGAGAACGCCTTCGACACGACACGCAGTCCCGAGCTCGCCTTCGCACTCGTCCGGGTGGGGCAGCGCGCCGGCGATCTCCTGGAGGCGCGCGACCATCTGGGCGCGGGCGATCTCTGCCGGGCGGCCCGTCGCGTCGGCCGCTTCGTCCGGGCGAGCGATGGGCTCTCGAACACCCTCCTGCTCGGCGAAAGGCGTGCGCGGGCCCTCCAGCTCGTCGATCCGACCCTCCACGACGACTACGGCTCGGGTGACGTGCTCCCGTCGAACGTGTTCCAGGCGTCGCTCGGACTCAGCCTGGACCCGGTGCATGCCGCGCTGGCCGAGGTCGCCGAGTTGCACGAGGAGCTCGAGATGGCCTGCGACGCCGTGACCGGACGCGTGCAGGGCACCGGGGTCGTCGAGTCGATCGATTCGGTGCACCGATCGGTCCGGCTCCAGGCGGGCACCCTGATCGGACTGGCCGACGGCGCGACCACGGGCTCTCTCGCCCCGGACGTCGACGTGGCCTACGACGGCTTCGGCTTCCAGGACGGCACGATCGGCGGCACCGACGTCGTGGCCGATTCCGGCGATTCGGTGACGCTCTCGCCCTTCGTGTGCGTCGACCTCGAGTTCGCGCCGGTCCAGGCCTTCAACAAGCTGCTGCCGGGGCCGGGCGCCTTCATCCTCGTCGGGCCCAAGGCGGCGGGCGAGCTGGTGAGGCTCGGTCGGACGGGCTTCCGGGAGCTCGGTGGGACCACCTGGCTGCTCGAGGACGCCATGCGCCTGGTCGGCGCCGCGCGCAGTCCCGACAGCGAGCTCTGCTCCGAGCGACCCGACGGGAACGGCGATTTCCGGAGACACAGCCTCGAGCTCGGGCTGGCATACGAGCGGCTCGTACGTGGGCGTGTCCTCGGCACCAGCCGCAAGGACTTCGGCTTCGCTTCACCGGGTGTGGCGGGGACGGGCACCGCGTCGCCCGCAGGCAACGTGGTCGATGGCGGCGGCACGATCCCGGGTGGCCTCGTCGGAACGACCGACACCACCGAGACTCATATGGTGGTGCTCGCGCCCGACTTCCGTCCGGGCGACGTGATCGCCTTCCCCGAGGACATCCAGCCCGGCCCGGCCACCCTCACCGTCACCCCACGGGTCCAGGAGTGCAACAGTCAGACGGGCTGCCAGGCGCCCTCGCTCGGCGATCCGGTCGAGTTCGCGATCGAGATGGAGGCCAGGGGTGGCTATTGCGGCGCGCGCTACGTCACCACCACCTTCGCGCTCGAGGACGTCGAGTTCACGATCGGCCAGCCGACCCCCTTCATCCAGTTCGCGCTCGGCCAGGTGCTCCAACTCGTCCCCGAGCCCGATCGCGATCTCGGCACGAGCCTCGCGTTCGCGGCCGAGGCCTTCACCGTCGGCAACAACGTCTCGAGTTACCCCCAGGTCGGAACGGTGGGCATCCTCGACGGCTTCGCGATCTACCAGAACATCGACTTCTTCACCGAGGGCCTCCTCGGCGGGATTCTCTCCGGGGTCGACGAGCGCGCCGGTCTGCGTTGGCCGCGGGTCACCGGCACCCGCAACGGGGCGCCCTTCCAGTACGCGTGCCGCCTGCCGAAGATCGTGCGCGACGCGGTGAACCTCTGCCCCTTCGACCTGGACGACGCCTTCTATCGCCCGCCCTTCTGGCCGCAGGACATCTGGGTGATGGGCAACGGATTCTCGGACGATCCGGTCGCGGGCCACTGTCAGCCCGAGCCCGGAGAGCTCCCCGAGGCGTGCCACCAGTTCTATGCCTACGATTTCGGGCATCCGAGCCAGGGCGTCTTCATCCGGGCCGCGCGGGGCGGGCGCGTCGCGAAGGTGCGCGAGGACGGCACCGTGAACTCGTCCGCCTGCTACCTCGGGCTCGCCACCTGCCTGCAGCGGTGTGACGGCGGTGCGATGAACGGCTTTCCGTGCAGCGATGATGGCGACTGTCCGGCCGGCGGATCCTGCATCCCGGATCCGAGCCCTCTGCTCGTGTGCGAGACGGGACCGGATGCCGGCAACCCCTGCACCAGCGACTTCGACTGCTTCGGGAGCGCCTGCATCCCCTGGTGCTTCACCCAGTTCGTGTGCGACCCGGGCAACTACGCCTTCATCGAGCACCAGGACGATACGTATGGCGTCTACTGGCACTTCGGTCCCAACGCCATCTTCGTGGACGAGGGCGAGCGGGTGCGACGCGGCGAGGTGCTCGGCCTGAACGGGAACACCGGCAATTCGAGCGCGCCGCACGTCCACTTCCACGGTCAGCCTTGTCTCGAAGAGACCCCGGCCTGCTGGTCGAGCTACATCGGAATGGAGACGTTCGAGCAGACCTGTTCCGAGATTCGCTCCGGGGTCGGCTTCACGAGCGAGAACTGTGGCCCGCCCTTCTTCCCGCCCTGCCCGCCCGACTGAGGAGCGCGACGGCACCCGCGGCGAGGGCCAACCCGAGGGGCCGCGGCTCGGGCACGAAGCGGCGCTCGATCTCGCGCCCGACGAAGCCCGCGAAGCCGAAGCTTCCGCCGGGTGTCTCGGCCGAGAGCGTCCCGCTGAGGGTCGCGGACGGAAGCGAGAAGAAGAGGCTGATCGACCGGAACCCGAAGACCACCGGGCTCGCCATCGTGGCGGGAGCCGCGAGCGTCACGCCGCTCGCGGCTGCTGTGTTGTAGAGGGTGCCACTCCCGAGCACGAAGGGCCGGGCCAGCGCCGCCACCGGCGCGGCCAGCGCGAGCGTCAGGCCGCTCGTCTGGAGAGAGAGCGTACGGATCGATCCGCTCGCCGTCCCGAACACCGGGCTCGAGAGCGGACCGCTGGCTTCGATTCGGAAACGCACGGATCCGCCGAGAAGGGTCTGGTCGCCGAGGGCCGCAGGGAAGACGGCCGTGCCGCCCGTCATCTCGTAGGCCACCTCGAGGGTCGCGGCCCGGGCGCTCGGAGCGAGCGCCAGCCCAGCCAGGAGACAGGCCCCGAACACGATCCCAGCGAGCGCCCGCGAGCCGCGGTCCAGGGAAGATCCGTCCACGGACATGAGTGGCAGCCCGGAGCCGGATGTCTCCCCGGCGGCCCGCCCGCCGACCCGGCCGGTGACGAATGCGTGACGGCCTTTCGGCGAGACCTGCGAAAGCCCTGTAGGCACAGGGACTTCGCCCGGCGGCTGCCCGTTGACACAGAGATCGCGTCGACTATGCTCGGCAG
>CAYYUT010000081.1:0-9722 GCA_964474935.1 uncultured Spirochaetales bacterium | reverse complement strand
CATCAGCCCCAGGATCGGGGTCGTCAGCAGGAAGCCCACCGCGTTGTGCCCGTACCACCACTGGATGTTGGCATCGTGGACGCCCGAGTAGATCGAGTACGACTTCCACATCGAGACCGGGATCTCGAGATTGTTGAAGATGTGGAGCATCGCGATGGTGAGGATGGTGGCGATCCAGAACCAGACCGCCGCGTAGAGACTCTTTTCCCGCCTACGGGCGATCGTTCCGAAGAAGTTCACCGCGTACACGATCCAGACCACGGCGATCGCGATGTCGAGGGGCCATTCGAGCTCGGCGTACTCCTTCGAGCTCGTCTTGCCCAGCATCAACGTGATCGCGGCGGCCACGATGATCGCGTTCCACCCCCACAGGTTGATGCGCGAGAGGGTGTCCGAGTACATCCGCACCCGACAGAGCCGCTGGAGGCCGTAGTAGCTGCCCGCGAACACCACCCCGAGCGTGAACCCGAAGATCACCGCGTTCGTGTGGATCGGGCGGATCCGTCCGAAATGGAGATAGGGGCCGAGGTTCAGCTCCGGCCATGCGAGCTGGAGTGCGGCGAGGAGTCCCACGGCCATGCCCACGATGCCCCACACGAGGGCCGAGATCGCGAAGCCACGCACCACCGCCATGTCGTACGGCGCGTGGCCATCGGTCGCTGCGTCTGCCAAAACGTCCTCCATCGGCTGGAACGATGTCCCGATCGGCGGGCTCACATCGCATCCTGGGGCGCGGATCTTTGCCGCACCTCGTCGTTGCACGAAGGGTGCCACCCAAACCCCTATACCGATCGGATAGTTACACGTTTGCTGGCGCGCGTCATGTGACAAATAACGACCAGGCGACGCGACGTGGCGGCCAGTTGTCACTTCGGGTCATTTTTTGTCCGTGTTCGTCCGATCGAGCGGCATGACACTTGCTGTGGGTTCGGATAGAGGGGGATCCCGATGAACACGATCATGCGTTGCTCTGGCGGCGGCCGCTGCCGCAGCCGGCTGGTGCTGGGTCTGGCCCTGCTCCTCTTCGGAGCGCCGGCGGACGCCGCCCAGCCCGACGAGTGCCCGCTCCTGGTTCCCGATCTGCGCTGTGATCGCGACGGGCGCTACGAGGGCTTCATCCCGACGATGGCCTTTCCCTACCTGTTCGAAGACCCCTTCATCACCACCGGGGTGAGCGCGCACTTCATCCGACACGAGTTCCCCGGGCGCTCGGTCTTCCGGGGCGGCGAGGCCTGGGTGATCGCCGTGCAGGCCCGACTGGCGATTACCGACCGTCTCGCGTTCATCGCCACGAAGGATGGCTGGACGCGTCTGAAGCCGGACGCTTCGCTCATCCGCGACGGTCAGGGCTGGATGAACATCTCCGGGGGGTTCAAGTACGCCCTGATCGATCGACCCGACCTCCCCTTCATCCTGACACCGAGCATCCGCTTCGAACTCACCCAGGGAAGCCCGAAGATCTTCTCGGGGCACGGTGAGGGGCAGGTCATCCCGGCCGTCTCGTTGGCCTGGGGGATCGGTCTCTTCCATCTGATCGGCGACATCTGCGGGCGGGTGCCCTTCGACAGCCAGGACCAGAGCACCTCGATCTTCTACAACGTCCAGGCCGACTTCGCGCTCCACCGCTGGCTGGTGCCATTCGTGTCGTGGAACGGGATCGAGTACGTCGACAACGGTGTCGGGAACCTGCCGGTGCGGCTCGAGGGCGGTGGCAGCCTGCCGCTCGCGACGGCGCAGCAGGCGCTCGGCACGGGATCGTTCGAGGGGGTGGACATCCTCAACCTCGGCTCCCCGGGAGTCGAGGGCGAGCACTATGCGACCGTGGCCGTCGGGGTTCGCGTCCCGTTCACCAAGCGGATCTCGGCGGGCTTCGCCTACGAGCGCCCGGTCCTGAACCGCAAGGAGATCACCAAGGACCGCATGACCCTGAACCTGGTCTTCGAGCTCTAGCCGGGGGAAGGGCGCCACGCCCGGCGCCCGGGTCCGTCGGAGCGCTCAGACGAAGATCGAGACGAAGTCGCTGCTGGTGATGATCCCGGCGAGGCGGCCTCCCGCGACGACCAGCACCCGATGCACGCCCTGCCCGTGGAGGGTTCGTGCCACGTCGGCGATCGAGGCATCGTCGGGGACGGTCACCAGGTCCTTGGTCATCACGTCCGAGACCGTCAGGTTTCCGAGCCGGTCC
Source organism: uncultured Spirochaetales bacterium (assembly GCA_964474935.1). Lineage (GTDB taxonomy): Bacteria > Myxococcota_A > UBA9160 > UBA9160 > JAFDDA01 > CAYYUT01. The sequence goes on along the minus strand of CAYYUT010000081.1, from coordinate 7,537 downwards.
TGGAAGTCCTCGGTGTCGCCGCGCCAGTCGGGCCCCGCGTAGGGCAGGAACTCGCGAAAGTAGTCGCCGCGTGCCACGCCGGTGTCGTGCTCCTCCTCGACCGCACGAAGCAGGTCGGTGCTCGACACCACGCCGACCACGCTCCCGGAATCGCCGACCACCGGGGCGCCTCCGATGCCTTCTTCGACGAAGAGCCGCTGCGCGTCGACGAGCGACAGAGTCGGGTCGAGCGTCAGCACCTGGCTTTGCATCAGATCACGAGCTGTGAGTCCCATTCGTGTACCTCCTCTTCTTGTTCGTGAGTATCGCGGAAGCGACGTGCCGCGCCTCCGCTGGCGCGACCGGCCCGTCGCTCGGACCACCGACGATGTGTGCCCCGGCGCTCGCCAGGCCTGCCCCATTCGTGTCACACTGTCGTTTCCGAGACCTCGGGAGGATAGGATGGCGAAGGCTCGAGAGCCGATGGTGCGTTCGGAACGGGGGGATGTGGGGCTGCGCGCCCGGCTCGGCCAGGAAGCCCGGCGCATCTCCAAGCAACATCGTCAGCTCGACAGCTTCTACGAAGTGGTCGCGGACGCGATCGGGAACGATCGGCCCGAGCAGGCCCGCACCGCATTCCAGCGGCTCCACGACGCGCTCGACGCCCATTTCACGTTGGAGGAGAACGTCCACTTCCCGGCTCTCCACGGCCTCCGCCCCGAGTTCTCTGCGGAGCTCGACGCCCTCGAAGCGGAGCACGGCGGGTTCCGCGCCCAGCTCGCCGAGGTGGAGATCCTGCTCGACCAGCAGGCGCTGCATCGCGCCGGGCCCACGCTCGATCGCTTCGTCACTGCGCTCGCCGCCCATGAGGGACGCGAAGAGCAACTCCTCGCTCGATGCCAGCGCGGGCCGTCGGGATCGTCGATCTGACGCTTCGGCGCACCCTTGCACCACAGGAAGCGAGGCGGCGTACGGAGCGCGTGTCGAGCCGCCCCGCGACGCCGCCTCGAGCAGCGCTCCTCCACCCGGCCAGACTCCTCGCGGCCGACCCGTCGTCGTGTCGCGCCTCGAGCCCACGGCAGGGGTGGCGCGTCCTGAACCACCTATCCCGCCGGACGCGCGCGCCGCTTGATCCTGTCACCCACCTGAAGATGCACATGGCGTGCCATCCGCTGCAATCGGGGAGCGGACACGAGAGCGCCGCCCTGGCTCATCGGGCCCCGTACTGGGGCGGGTCGCCACATCGACGATCCGGAGCCGCGGCGTAGGACCGCACATGGGGCCGACCGGCGGGCACGCCACTTGCTATGCCACAGGACATCGGCGGCTGGTCGACGCGACCCGGACTCCCGCCGTCGAGTGACGACCGGTCGACCCCGATCGACCTGCGAGGAGAGCAGTCATGGACGAGAAGCAGACGGCAGGCGTCGAGGAGGTGCAGACGCCCTCTCGACGCGATCCCTTCGGCGACATCGACCTCTTCGGGCGGCTGCGGCCGATGGGTGAAGGGCTCGGGGGCTGGCCCCGCATGATGGACGAGTGGTTCCGGACCCTGCGTCCCGAACGGGCCGCCATGCCAGCCATCGACATCACCGAGAGCGACGACCAGTACGTGGTGACGGTGGAGCTCCCGGGCATGAAGAAAGAGGACGTGACGATCGAGCTGAAGGACCACGTGCTCACGATCCGAGGCGAGAAGCGGAGTGAGCGCGAGGAGAAGAAGGAGCGGCGAAGGCTCGTCGAGCGGAGCTACGGCAGCTTCAGCCGTTCGTTCGGGCTGCCGCCGGATGCCAGCGCCGACCACATCGAGGCAACCTTCGCGGCCGGTGTCCTCACGCTCGAGATCCGCCGGTCCGAGGCCCAGATGCCGCGTTTCTTCTCGGTCCGCGACTGAGCACTGCCGGGGGGGGGAGGGCTGGCCTCCGGGTCGGCGATCCCGGGATCGGCGGAACGCAGGCGTTCGATCAGCCCGTCGGGACCGAGCTCTCGGGCGAGCTGCTGGAACTGCGAGCGATAGCTCGACACCAGACTGATGCCCTCGATGACCACGTCGATCACGCGCCACCCGTCTTCCAGGCTCCGCAGCCGGTAGTCGACGCGCACCGGCTCACCCGCCGGGCGAACGATCCGCGTGCGCACCGTCACGTCGCCGCGGGGTTCGTCGCGCTGTTCGACGATCTCGACCTTCTCGCGGCCGTACTGACCGAGGCGTTGGCCGTAGCGCGTCGAGAGGAAGCTCTTCAGGGCCTCGATGAACGCGACCCGCTGGTCGGCGTCGAACCCGCGCCAGCTCCGGGCGAGCACGAGTCGGGCGATCGTCCGGAAGTCGAAATGGGCCTCGGCGATCCGTACGAGCGCGTCACGCTTCGCGTCGTCGTCGCGCGCGGCGTCGCGGAGCACCGCGAGCACCTGATCGGCCGCGCGCTCCACCACGGCCTGCGGCTCCGGGGTCTCGGCCCGGGCCGACGGCCCGGCCACGGCCACGAGCGGGAGGAGCGCGAAGAGCATCCGACGCGCCCGCGAGCGCCGTTCGTCAGGGCGCATCGAGATCGTCCTCGGGGTAGTAGAGATCGTCGGTCTCGGGGCCGGTCGGCAGCGCGCCGTCGCGGATCGCGGCGCGACGCCGGGCCAGGTAGGCATCCCGGACGAAGAGATAGAAGTCGAACGAGTCGCGCCGCGCCTGCTCGATCTCATCGAGCAGCATCGCTCGCTGGTTCACGCCCTGGAGCGCTCGGGCGCCGGCGAGGATCCAGCGGTCGAGGAAGAAGGGGACCACGCTCGCCGCCGAGTCGGCGGCTCCGGCCACGAGATCGCGTGCGTTGCTCGGTCCGAGAATCGGCAACACCAGGTAGGGCCCCGGGCCCACGCCCCATACGCCCAGGGTCTGGCCGAAGTCCTCGTCGCTCTGGGCCAGACCGATCTCGGTGGCCGGGTCGAACAGCCCCCCGATGCCCCAGAGCGAGTTCATCACGAAGCGGACGACGTCGGTCCCCGCCGCTCCCGGCTTGCCCTGGAGGAGATCGTTCACGAAGACCACCGGGAAGCGCAGGTTCGTGAAGAAGCGCGAGATCGAGCGCTGGACGGGGTCCGGCGTGATCCAGTCCCAGCCTCGGGCCACGGGCTCCAGCACGTAGCCGTCGACCTGCTCGTTGAACCAGAACAGACCGCGATTGAGGGGCTCCAGCGGGTCGGAGGTGGGGCCGGTGTGGGAGGCGCAGCCCAGGCTCAGGGCGGCCAGGAAGAGCAGCGCCGGCCAGGCATTCGCGGCTCGAACGGACCTCACTCGTCGAGCCCTCCACCGTGCACCAGCTGACCGATCAGGCGCTCGATCGAGAGCGCATCGGTCGTGAAGGCGATCTCGTCGCCCGAGGCGAGCAGCGCATCGTCGCCGCCCGGCTCGAGCGCGACGTACTGGTCGCCGAGCACCCCCGACGTCCGGATGGCCGCCCGCGTGTCGAGGGGCAGGCCGTGCTCGGCGCCCACCTCGAGGGTCACCCGGGCACGCAGGTCTTCGTCGAGGTGGATCGAGGCGACCTCGCCCACGCGGACCCCCGCGACCACCACGGCCGCGCGCGGCTTCAGACCCCCGATCTCGTCGAAGGTCGCCACGAGACGGGTTCGATCGGCACCGATCCGGATGCCGCCCACCTGGAGCGAGAGAACACCGAGGGCGGCCAGCCCGATCAGCACGAAGACGCCGACGGCCAGGTCGCGTCCGGGAGAAGGCTTCACGCGCTAACCCTCCATCCAACCCGTCAGGAAGAGATCGAACACCAGGATCGTGACGGAGGCCGTCACCACCGTGCGGGTCGTCGCGTGGGCCACGCCGGCCGAGCTCGGCTCGCTGGTGTAGCCCCGGTAGGTGGCGATGATCCCGACGATCGCACCGAACACCACCGCCTTGACGATGCTCCCGACGACGTCGTCGCCGAACTCGACCGCGCCTTCCAGGCTCGAGAGGTAGCTCCCGCCGTCGACCCCGAGGACCCGCACCCCGACCAGGTAGCCCCCGAACAGCGCGGTCACGATGAACAGACCCGAGAGGAGCGGCATCACCAGCAGCATCGCGAGCGCCTTCGACTTCACCACGAAGTGCATCGGGTCGATCGACATCATCCGCAGGCCGTCGAGCTGCTCGGTCGTGACCATCGTGGCGATCTCCGCCGTCATGGCCGAGCCGGCTCGGCCGGCCACCAGCAGTCCGGTCAGGACGGGACCGAGCTCGCGGATCAGGCTCAGGCCGACCACTGCGCCGAGCGACTCCTCGGCTCCGAAGCGCACCAGGGTGTTGTACCCCTCCAGCCCCAGCACGCCGCCCACGGCGAGGGCCGAGCCGCACACGATCGGGAGCGAGCGGACGCCGGAATCGTAGATCTCGCCGACCAGGCGGCCGAAACGCATCGGCAACCGGCCGAGGCTGGCCGCGAGCGCCGAGGTGAACCGCGCCATGCGCCCGAGGTCGATCAGTGCGTGCTGCGTGACGAGTCCGAGGTGCTCGATCGCCCGCCACCTCATGGTCGGGCCGTCCAGCCGCCCGGCGCTCCCGGGGTGGCGTCGGCGGCGGGCGTCGGATCCGCGGCGCTGTGGGTGCCGGCGAAGAAGGGCACCAGCCGCGGGTCGCCACTGCTCCGCATCTCGGGCGGCGGTCCCTGGAGGGCGCGTCCGTCGCTCACGTACACGAACCAGCTCGACATACGCAGCGCCGATTCCAGGTGATGCGTGGCGCAGACGACGGTCATGCCCCGCCGTCGGTTGAGCGAGAGGAGCAGCTCTTCGATGCGGCGCGCGTTCACCGGGTCGAGGTCCGAGAAGGGTTCGTCGGCGAGCACGATCTCGGGCTCGAGCACGATGGCGCGCGCCAGCGCGGCCCGTTTGACCATGCCGCCCGACAGCTCGGCCGGCCGCAGCGGGCCGGCGTCGTCGAGACCGACGTCGGCCAGCCGCGCCGCGACCCGCGCAGCGATCTGGTCCTCGGGGAGGTCGGTGTGCTCGTGGAGCGGCAGGGCGAGGTTCTCGGCCACGGTGAAGGCATCGAGCAGGGCACCCGCCTGGAACATCATCCCGATCCGCCGCCGGGCGCGCCCGAGATCGGCGTCGGCGAGCTGGGTGATGTCCTCGCCGGCGATCCGGATCGTCCCCGAATCGGGACGCAGGAGACCGCCGACGAGACGCAGGAGTGTGCTCTTCCCGCTTCCGCTCCGGCCGAGCAGCGAGCTGATCTGGCCGCGTGGGAAGCCGCAGGAGAGACCGGCAAAGAGCGGACGCTCCCCGAAGGAGAGGCTCACCGACTCGAGCTCGACGTGGTAGGCGTTGCTCACGGCGGCGGCGAGCTTACCGCCGCCCGGCCGCTACATCGACTTCTCGAAGATCTCCACCCAGGTGCGGTAGTTCCCCGAGATGATCTCGGCGGCCTTCTCGCGCGGGATCGTGCCTGCGCGGAAGTCCTTCAGCGCGTCCCAGAAGGTCGTGCGGCCCACCGCGAATCCGATGAATCCGGGTACGCCGGCCGCGACCGAGAGCCACTCGCGCACCTTCTTGTCGTCCTCGCCCCGGCCGAGCACGATGCAGCCCACCGCGTCGCGCCCGCCCCGTCGGGCCTCCTGGGAGACCCGCTCGCAATCCTCGCGTCGGTCGAGTCCCTCGATCTTCCAGACGTCCGGCTCGACCCCGATCTCCTGGAGCTCGTGGATCGCCCGCACCATCAGCTCGGGGCGGACCTCGAGGTCGTAGCGCTTCTTCTCGCCCCCGACCTTCTCGAGCTGGGCGTCGGTGGCCGGTACGAGCAGCTCGAACATGTACTTGCGATCGTTCTCGTGGAGGAACTCGGACAGGCGCTTGAGGCGGGCGGCCTGGCGCTGGTTCATCTCGGCGTCGTCCTCGACGTTGTAGCGGACGAGCACCTTCGAGAAGCTCGGATCGAAGGCTTCGATGTGCTTGCCGAAGTCGTCGCCGTACTCGAAGTCGAACTCGGATTGGCCGCTCTTCTCGGTTGCGGTCGCGACCGAGATGCCCGCCGCGACCGCGTCGCGAATGATCTCGGCCCCGAACTGCTCGTCGATCAGGATCCCGGCCCGATCCCGCGGCACGCCGTGCTCGAGGGCGTGCTTGAAGCCTTCGTAGACCACCTTCTTGGTGTCGGCGATCTCGGCGGTCTGCTCGTCGGTGAGTGCTCCCGACCAACCGAACATCTTGGTCTGGAAGGAGCCGCGATGGTCGAACGGCAGAATGTAGAGCGGACGATCGTATCCAAGGCTCATGGGGACTCCTGTGGTGGTCTGGTGGGTGGTGACGGGGCGCGTTGCAGAGGGCCGGATGTTCCGTTCGCGACCGGGTGCGCCTTCGACCCGATGTCATCGCCTACGCCGGAGCCGGCCGGCCCGTTCCGTCCGCTGCCCGATCGAGTTCCTCGATCATCACAGCGTACTGCAGGAGGTGTCGCACGCCCAGGAAGTGTTTGCGGACGTGGTTGTGCCCGGCGTCGGCCAGCTGCTCGGCGAACTCGCGGTCGTCGAGGAGTCGCTGCAAACACCGGGCGAATCCCTCCAGGTCGCTCGGATCCTTCAGGAGCAGTCCGGTCTCGCCGTCCTGGATCTGGTCCTGGATGCCACCGACGGCGCTCGCGACGACCGGGCGTCGCTTCCACATCGCCTCGGTGACGGTGAGACCGAAACCCTCCTGCAGACTCTTCTGCACCACGATCGTCGCATGCCGCTGGAGGGCATTGACGATCGCCGCGTTCTCCTGGACGTCGGCCACGGGGAGCGACGCCAGGTGGATCCGATCCCGCACACCCGGCGGCAGCTCGGTCCACACCCGTTGCACCTCGTCGAGGGTCGCGGCTGCCTCGAGGTCGTCGGTCACGCCGTGCACGTTCGGGCCGGCCAACACCAGCTCGACGCCGCCGTGGTGACCGCTCTCGATCAGCTTCTCGAAGCCCTTCATCACGCCCACCGGGTCCTTCAGGGGATCCCAGCGGGACACCTGGACGATCAGCGGCGTCTCCCATTTGGGGGCCCGCCCGCGACGCACGACGTCCGCCCGCCGCTCGACGCGTCCCGGCGTGCCGTCTTCGCGCACGAAGGTGTGGTCGGAAGCCTCGGGGGGCGGCCCTTCGACCAGACCGGTGTGTACGAGGATGGTCCGGACGGCGGTCTCGGGCATCGACTGGTTCTTGGGCGAGAAGGCGTCGATGCTCGGCCGGATGACGCTGCTCTTGCCGTGGTCGCAGAAGTCGGGGACGTAGGCCTCGCGCGAGAAGATGAAGAACGGGATCTGCTTGAGGTAGGGCTCGAGGAATGCCCAGCCCCGCTCCACCTCTTCGTTGGCGGTGTCGTTGCCGATGTGGCAGCGCCACACGACGTGAACGCCCATGTCCCGCAGATGGGGTGCAATGCCGGCCGTCTGGGGGTCGTGCAGGATCACCACGTCCCCGGGCTGCAGCAGCGTCGCGAGCTCGAGGGCGTTCCCGCGCAACGACTCTTCGTAGACCTTGCGGGCCTCGGCCCCGAGCTCCGATCCGTCGCCGCGCGATCCGTGCAGTGCGTGGTGCTGTCTCTTC
>CAYYUT010000080.1:0-9726 GCA_964474935.1 uncultured Spirochaetales bacterium | reverse complement strand
GACGGGGTCGTCTCGGACAGCGCCCGCGAGTGTCTGGTGGTGGCCTGCGAGGCCTACCACGCGCTCGAAGGGCGACGGCCAGCGCTCCCAGAAGCCGCGCTGTTCGAGGCCTTCGTCGAGCGCATGCCGCTCGGCAACCGCGCCGAGGACTTCGGCGTGGTGTTGCGAAGTCTCGACCAGACGGTCGAGCTGCCCGACCAGGCCAGCTACGACCGCTATCGCGCCGCACTCGGCGACGCTTGGCTCGCCCGCTTCCACACCCGTTTCTACGAGGTGCGCCGTGCGCTCGCCGAACGCGACCCCACGGCGTGGCGCCGCCTGATGCGACCCTATCCGGTGCTCGTGGACGTGCTCGCGCGACGCGCAGGATCGGTCGAAATGGCCATCGCGACGGCCAAGGACGGCCAGTCGGTCCGCCTCCTGCTCGACGACTACGGACTCGCTCCCCTGTTCCGGGGGGACGCGATCCTCGACAAGGCGACCGGCGTCCACAAGACCGCGCACCTGCAGCGCCTCGCCGAGATCTTCGGGCTTCCTCCGTCCGACATCACCTTCGTGGACGACAAGCTCAACCATCTCGAACGGGCGGCAGGGCTCGGCGTTCGCTGCGTCCTGGCCGCATGGGGCTACAACGGCGTGCGCGAGCAGGAGCGGGCCCGGGAGCTCGGTCTGCTGGTGTGCGACCTCGACGATTTCGAGGCTCGTGTCTTTCCCTGAATCCGACGATCGTCGTTGCCCCGGCTCAAGTTCCACCGCGTCGAATCGAAACGAGGGAAGGGGCTGCCGACGGCCCGACGAGATCCCATGGCGAATGCGGACGTACTGAAAGAACTCGCGCGGGTCGAGGATCTCCCCACCCTACCCGACGCGGTCACCCGCGTGATGTCAGCGCTCGACGCGCCCGATCCCGAGGTCGAGCGCGTGGCGAGCCTGCTGATCCAGGACGCGGCCATGACGGGGCGGCTGCTTCGCGTCGCGAACAGCATCCTCTACAACGCGAGCGGCATGTCGACCACCTCGGTGGCCGAGGCCGTGTCCCGGATCGGGCTGCGCGAGGGTCGTACCCTCGTCCTGTCACTCGGCGTGGTGGAGGCCTTCGCGTCGGACGACGACCAGTTCGACTACCGCGCCTTCTGGAAGCACTCGTTCACGACGGCCCTCGCGGCGGGCGCGATCGCTGCCCGCGCGGAGGCGCTCCCCTCCCGCCCGCGCTCGCGTGACAATCCCTACTTCGTCGCGGGCCTGCTCCACGACGTCGGGATCCTGCTGCTCCACCGCTGCGCGCGAGAGCACTACGCCAACGTCTGCGAGCTGGCGATGCCCGGCGACCGCCCCCTGGCCGAGATCGAGCTCGAGGAGCTCGGCGCCACCCACGGGCAGGTCTGTGCCGCGCTGATCCGGCGCTGGGGCCTCCCGTGGGAGGTGGCGGCGGCGGCCGAGCTGCATCACCACCCGTCCGAGGCACCGCGCCCGGTCCGCGACTACGTGCAGGTCGTCCACGTCGCGGATTGGCTCTCGAACGAAGAGGACCTCGGTTGCCCCGTGGAACGTGAATCGACGGAGCTCGACCCTTCGGCCCTCGACGGTCTGGGGATCAGCCGAGAGGCGCTCCCCGAGCTCGCCGCCGAGCTCGCCGAGGTCGCCGAGCGATCCGACCTCCTCGTCGCGATCGCCCTGCCCGACTGACACCCGCGGCTCCGACATCATGGGATGTGCCCGCCGTTGGCGACCGCTCGGACGCCGCCCTACCCTTCGACGTTTGGAGGCAGACCATGGACCTCGGATTCCGAATGCACGCAGAGCGAACGCCGAACCCGAACAGCATCAAGTGGGTGCTCGGCGACAGCCTCGCTCCGGATGGCCAGAGTGGTCACTTCGCCGAGCCCGTCGACGCCGAGGTCTCGCCGCTCGCGGCGCGGCTCTTCGGGGTGAAGGGGGTCCAGGGGGTCTTCGTCGCCGCCAACTTCGTCACCGTCACCAAGAGCGACCAGGTGGAATGGCCCGACATCGCGGAATCGGTGGTGGGCGCGATCAAGGAGTTCGCGGGATCGGGCGAGTCGGCCCTCGGTCCCGCATTCGAGCAGAAGACGAGCGGAGCGGACGGCGAGGTGGCGCAGAGGATCCAGCAAATCCTGGAGCGCGAAGTGCGGCCCGCCGTGGCCCAGGACGGCGGCGACATCATCTTTGCCGGCTATCAGGACGGACGAGTCGAGGTCTACCTCCAGGGATCGTGCAGCGGCTGCCCGAGCTCGACCCTCACGCTCAAGATGGGGATCGAGGAGCGGCTCCGTCAGGACATCCCCGAGATCGTGGAAGTCGTGGCGCTCTAGCGTCCGCGCGCCGAGGAGACCGACCATGGCCCGAAGCAAGAGCAAGCAGAAGATCAAGCAGCACCGCCGGAACGCCCGATTCAAGCGCCGTCTCGCCCGCAAGAAGGCGGCGAAGAAGGAAGCCGAGGGCTGATCCGAGAGGTCGCTCCGACCGGGTGATCCAGCCCGGCCAGACGATCCCCCGACCACACGGCGCGGTCGTTGTCGCGCGGCGGCGCCGCGACGACAACGCGCGATGCGCGCGCGGTCAGCCCAGGATCTCGGAGAGAACCGCTCCGAGGGCACCGGTTTCCCCGCCCGCCAGAGGCTCGATCGGCGGGAGGTGCGCCACCAGACCCTCGAGGTGTCGCGCCACTTCGGGCGGCACCGCGGTGAAGCGCAAACCCAGGCCCGCGTCGCCGTCGTCGCGCACCACTACGGCCGTCACGATCGCGGGGAGCCTCGCCTCGAATCCGTAGATCGCGAGCCGCAGCTCGTCGCCCACCGCCAGATCCGGATGCGGCTCGACGCGCATCCCTCCCACCGACAGGTCGCGGCCCACGAGCGCGCGTCGCGCGCGCTCGTCGAGCGAGGCCACCCGCTCTGCAAAGGCCCGGCGAGGGCTGCGTCGCCGTTCGTCGCAACCCTCGTGGCCCGCGAGGGACCCGATGGCGCGCGAGTGGACCAGGGCGGCGAGCGAAACCGAGGCGGAGTCGGAGAGCGATTCGAATGCAACCGCCACCGCCCATTCGCCGCGTCCCGCGCCGTTGGTTTCGCAAGCGCTTCGCACGACCCGGGCCTCGAGTCGAAGCGGATCGGGCGCGCCCGACCTCGCGTCCCGTGTGGCGAGCTCGAGCACGATGCGTGCACCTTCCTCGAAAGAGGAGGCGCTCACGAAGCGGCCCCCGCTGAGCGAGAGCTCGATCAGGACCGCATCGAGCGGGGGAGCGCCCTCGGAGGCGACCTGGATCGTCGAGCCGATCGGCACCCGGACGGCCCCGCGCTTCTCGGGTCCCCGGTAGACGGAACGCAGCTCGATCAGGCGCAGCGCCTCCGAATAGACCGGACGCCGCACGAGGAAGTCGACTCCGTCACGCCGAAGCTTCTGGCGCAGCGTGGTCGCCTCCTCGCTCGTCACGACCACCCGGACCGGCGCGACCCCCGCCTCGCCCGGGGCGGTGCGGCGGCGCGCAGACCGCGGCAGGCTCTGGGCCAGGCGTGCCGTGGTGATCAACAGGTCTGCGGGGAGCTCGAGCCCCTCGCCGATGCCGGTCCCGCGGCGATGGATGAAGTCGATCTCCAGATCTTCGAGGAGGCGCCGCACATCGGCGAGCTCGCCGTCGTCGAGGAGCAGGACCGAGGGCGGATAGCCGGGCTCGAGACCGGCCGCGGGATGGGGGTCGCTCGATGGGCGGTGTTCCATGCCCTCGCCCATCGGCCGACTTCCCCGGAGACTCAAGAGGCCGCGTCGTCCTCCCGTCGTATCCAGTGGGGTGCGGCACCGAACGGGGCCGCGCCACACCCCGGGCCGAGCCCGGACCGCGCGCGATCGGGTGGGCGGGAGGGACCGGAGCGAGATACCTTCAAATCCTGAGTGGCTCGGCGCCACCGGGGCCGACGCCCGCCAACGCACGCTGGTGGCGTCGGATGACGCCCCGGATGGCGTACCTTCGCCGATCCTTCGGGCCGGGTGATCGACCCGCCCCACCGAATCGGGTGGGCGGGCGGATGGGCGAGCTGATGGGCGAGCCGATGAGCGAGCCGGGTGGCCGAGCGAGGCAGTCGATACAATCGGTCCGAACGAACGGTCGACAGAGCCAGCCGACACAGTCGGTCGATGGGGGCGGTCGGAACGGGCGGCCCCACGGAGCGGGAGAGGAGCGAACCGAATGAGCGACCACGGTCACGAGAAGTACGAGACGAATGCCCGAGACGGCGCCATCACCTTCCTGCTATCGATGGGGATCTGGCTCGGGCTGCTCGCGGTGATCCTCGGTTTCGGTCACGTCCTGGCCAATCAGCTCGCCGCCCACCACTGAGCCGTCGGGGCGCGATCGCTCGAGGCGGCGCCGTTCGACCCACGCTCGCCCGAGCGCGCGCAGGGCGAGGAAGCCCGTCAGCGGCCCGGCGACGCATCCGACCAGACCCACCCAGCCCGGGATCACGACCCCGGCCGTCAGGGTCGCGATCAGGTTGTTCGCAACGTGGCACACGATCGCCGGCACGATGCTGCCGGTGAAGAGCGTCGCCGCCCCGAAGTAGAGCCCGAGCATGAAGGCCGCGCTGGCATGCCCGACGGCCCCATGAGCGACGCCGAAGGCCAGCGAGGCCACGGCGAGAGCCGCCCAGTCTCCGAGCGGCCGGGCGAGTCCACGCTGGAGGAGGCCGCGGAACAGGAGTTCCTCGGCCAGTGGCGCCATCAGGCCGAGCGTGATCAGGGACGCCGCCAGCCGGAGACCACCGATTCCAGTGAGCGCCTCTTCGAACTCGGCGAGCGAGCCGCTCTCGGTCAGGCCGAGCCCGTCGAGGGTCGATTCGAGCAGGTGACTCGATCCGAGGGCGCCGAGTACCAGGAGGACGAACGTGCCGGGGGCAAGCTCGGCGCGCACCAGTCCCAACCGGTCCGCGGCCGGCTCGGACGCGAGCGAGGCCCCAGCGAATGCCACACAGGCGAGCATCGCGGCCGTGCCGAAGGCGGCGGCCACGATCCGCCAGGTGGGGTCGCTCGTGCCGTCCAGCCACCACCCCGTCGTCATCACGAACGCCAAGCCCGCGATCAGCCAGAAGACCACCTGGATCGGACGCGCGCTCACGCCCGCTCGGGCCGCCCCGCCCTGCCCGACGTCGGGATCTGCGAGCGACCAGGCGATGCTGCTACCCTGGCGACGTGGAAGACACGCCGCTCGCCCCGGGCCTGCTCATCGCGATGCCACAGCTGCTCGATCCGAACTTCCGACGCGCCGTGGTGCTGCTGGTGCACCACGACGACGAGGGCACCTTCGGACTCGTCGTGAATCGCGAGGCCGAGATCACGGTCGAGCGTCTCTGCGACGCACTCGACATCGACTGGGGTGGCGACGACGCCATGTCGCTCGGCTGGGGAGGGCCGGTCCAGCCGAACACGGGCTGGATGATCTTCGATTCGAGTGATCGTCAGGCGCTCGACGAGGCCACCGGCGTGGCGCCCGGACTGCACGTCGCGGGCTCGCTCGACGCGCTCCGCCGGGTGGCGATGGATCCGCCCGAACACCTCCGACTGCTCCTCGGCTACGCCGGCTGGGCGCCGGGACAACTCGAGCAGGAGCTCGCGCAGGGCGCCTGGCTGCTCGCTCCGGCCTCGCCCGAGGTTGTCTTCGATGTCGAACCCGAGGCGATGTGGGAGCACGTCGTGAGGAGTCTCGGCATCGATCCGACCACCCTGGTCGCGACCCCCGGAGTCCACTAGCCCAGCGACGGGCCGGGCGATCATCCCTCCCTCCGGGCCGGCGAGCCCTCCGGCGGATAGATCAGCGTGTCGTCGATCTCGCGGATCCGCTCCGGCGGGAAGTCGGGCAGGTACACCTCGCGCTTCTCGCGCAGGGCCTGGAGCTCGGCCTCGGTGGCCCGGGCGCGTTCGAGATCGAGTCCTTCGTCGCGACCGACATAGACCGTCGAGGACGGGAAAGCGAAGCCGGTCCCACACTCGTCGACGATGTCCATGATGCGCAGGAACACGTCCTCCCGGATGCCGAGGAACTCGTTCCAGTCGGCGGTCTTGGTGTAGGCGAAGATCTCGAAGTCGAGCGAATAGGCGCCGAAACCGATGAAACGGATGCGCGCCGGATCGTTGGTGACCTTCTCGTGGGAATAGAGCAGGTGCCGGACCTTGACGAGGAAGCTGCGCATCTGCTCGGGAGTCGTCTCGTAGCGCAGACCCAGTACCGCGAAGAGCCGGATGAAGTCGCGCCGCGTGTAGTTCTCGATCTGCATCGAGGCGAACTCGGCATTCGGAATCGAGACGACCGAACGGTCGAGGGTCCGGATCCGCGTCGAGCGCATTCCGATCTCCTCGACCGTCCCGACCTGCCCCGACCACTTGCAGAACTCGCCCACCCGGACGGGCCGGTCGGCGTAGAGCATGATGCCGCCGAAGAGGTTCTCGATCGTCTTCTGGGCGGCGAGCGCCACCGCGATGCCGCCGACGCCGAGACCCGCGAGGAGGGCCGCGACGTTGAATCCGAAGTTGTCGAGCATCGCGACGAATGCGAGCAGGCCGAGCGCGATCTTGACGGCCCGTCTGCCGGGGGTGACGAGCGGCACCGCGGTCCGCTGCCCCTGTTCCTCGAGTCGGCGCTCCACGGCGTGGCCCAGCACGTCGACCACCCGCATCGCGAGCCAGGCGAGCGCCACCACGATGGCGGCCTTCTCCAACGCCTGGAAGAACTCGTGGACCGGTAGCGCCAGGCCCAGGATCGACGTCCCGGCCGTGAAGGCCGAGACGCCGAGGAACAGGCGCAGCGGACCCTTGGTGCCCTCGGCCAGATCGTCGTCGATGAGGGTCTCGGTGCGCGCGACGATCGACCGCAAGACCCGGGAGACCGCCCACCCGAGCAGATACGAGAGCATCCAGGCCGCGACCACGATGACGAGCAGGGCGCACCACTGCCAGAGCGCCACGTCGAGGGCCTGGACGTCGAAGAACACCTGCGGCAGATACTGCTCGAGCGGACCGTATCCGTATTCGTCGTAGAGCATCGGGATTCGTGCCACGGTCTGCGAAGCGACCTTCCAGATGCGCGGCCCGTCGCGGGGGTCGATCCGTTGCACCAGGATGTCGACCGGATTGCCGTGGCTCTGGACGACCCCGACGCGGTCGAGCGAGCGGGCCAGGTCGTCGTCGGAGCGCCCGATCGGATCGGCGCTCAGGAGCTCGGGCTCGACCCAGAGCGTCCGGTCGAGCACCACCTTCAGCTGGCGCGCGAGCTCGGCTCCCCGGCTCGTCCGCTCCTCGGGCGGAAGACGCCGCAGGTCGAGATACTCGGCGGCGCGTTCGAAGTCGCGCTCTCGGGCGGCGGTGAGGTAGCCGACCATCGAGCCGCGGGGCGTGTCGCGTTCAAGGGCATCGCGCGGCGCGATCGGCTCGACGGCGACGTCCTGGGCGCTGGCTGCGACCGCGACGAGCAGGAGGGCGAGCGCCGCGAGGGGGCGCGCACCCCATCGAGCGACGAGCCCCCAACGGCGCGTGGTGTCTCGCAGCATGATTCCCTCCTGGTCCATTCCGCTGCCGACGTGGCGTGCGGGTGCGGTGCGCGCGGGCGTCGCGGGCCACGGCGCGCCGCGGCTGGCCCTTCGCGGTGGGGCCGGCGCGGGGCACGACGGCGACGAACGGCCGACTTTAGCCTACGATCGGCCCGCGGTGAGCAACGGTCCGGAACAACCGACGGGCGGGTCCCACACCCCGCCGGGCGACGCACCGCCCTCCGACGGCGGCCACGCATCGGGCGAAGCCGCTTTCGAGTCGACGCTCCACGGATGGGACTGCCTCCGTCTGCGCCAGGGGCGCACCGAGCTCGCGCTCGTGCCGGACGTCGGGGGGCGCGTCCTCAGCCTCGTGTACGACGGCGAAGAGCTGTTCTTCTCGCACCCGGAGCTGCGGGGTCGGCGTCTCGACGTGCTCGCCGATCCCGATCCAGGCGCGCGCAAGCGGGGGCTCGGCTGGTTGCACTGGGGCGGCTACAAGAACTGGCTGGCCCCACAGGAGGCTTGGTCCGACGCGCTCCCCTTCCTGGATCTCGATTCCGGCCGCTACGAGTGCACGGCGACCGACGGCGCCATCGAGGCCCGCAGCCCCGTCTGCCGCGAGAGCGGAATGCGCTTTCTACGCCGCGTTCGCCTGCTCGACGAATCGACCGTGTCTGTGGAGCAGCTGCTCGTCAACGAGTCGGACCGCCCGGCGAGCTGGGGGCTGTGGGACGTCACGCAGATGCAGGGAAGCGGCCTCGCGGTGCTGCCGATCGCGCCCGATTCGGGCTTTGCGGGCGGCGTGAAGGCCTATCCGAACGAGGGACGCTCGCCCGAGATCCTCGAGCGCATGGTGGCGCGGCGCGACGGCGCGGCCTGGGTCCGATGCCGCCAGGCGGAGCCGTTCAAGTTCGGTACCGACTCGACGGAGGGATGGATCGCGGCGCTCCTCGATCGAGGGCCCGACCGCTGGCTCGGCTACGCCAAGAGTTTCGCGGCGGATACCGGCGGCGAGTACGCGCACGGGTCGGTCGTCGAGGTCTACGATTCCGGCGATCTTCCCTACTACGAAATCGAGTGCCATTCGGTGAGGCAGCGCCTGGCGCCGGGCGAATCGCTTCGACTGGACGAGATCTGGCGGCTAGCGTGGCTGGACCGTTCGATCGACGCCACGGATCTGCGCCGATGGCTCGCGCCCGAGGCTGCACCATGAGCCGCGGATCCGGATCGGCCGCGGGGGAGGTTCTCGTGATTCCCGACACCACCACGCCGGACGTCATTCGTGGCGCTCGTGTCGCACGCTGGCTCGTCCGTGTGTTCGCGCTGGCCGGACGCGCGGGGCTCCCGCTCGCGGCCGGCGCCGAGTCGGACACCGATCTCGCCCGGCGGGCGCAGCAGATCTTCGGAACGCTGCCCGAGGAGGCGGCGAGCGCCGACAATCCGATCACCGAGGCCAAGGTCACCCTCGGACGGACTCTCTACTACGACACCCGTCTCTCGAAGAGCCAGACGATCTCGTGCAACAGCTGCCACCGTCTCGATCAGTTCGGCGTCGACCACGAGCCGACCTCGCCGGGCCACGAAGGCCAGCGCGGCGCCCGCAATTCGCCGACGGTCTACAACGCCGCGCTCCATCTGGCGCAGTTCTGGGACGGCCGAGCCTCTGACGTGGAGGAACAGGCCAAGGGCCCGGTGCTCAACCCGATCGAGATGGCCATGCCGAGCGAAGCCGAGGTGGTCCGTACGCTCGAGTCGATCCCGGGTTACGCGCCCCTGTTCGCCGCCGCCTTCCCCGATGCCGCCCAGCCGATCAGCTACGACCACATGGCCGACGCGATCGGGGCCTTCGAGCGCCGGCTCATCACTCCCTCACGCTTCGACGACTTCGTCGCGGGCGACCACCAGGCCCTGAGCGCCGCCGAGAAGGCCGGGCTCGGCCTGTTCATGAACCTCGGCTGTGTGACCTGTCACATGGGTCCGGCGATCGGGGGCTCGATCTACCAGAAGCTCGGTCTCGTGACGCCCTACGAGACCGCCGATCTCGGGCGCTTCGAAGCGACCGGCCGGGAGGCCGACCGATATCGGTTCAAGGTTCCCTCGCTGCGCAACGGAGCGCAGACGGCACCCTATTATCACGACGGAACGGTCGAGACGCTCCCCGAGGCGGTGCGCCTGATGGCGCGCCACCAGCTCGAGC
>CAYYUT010000079.1:0-9813 GCA_964474935.1 uncultured Spirochaetales bacterium | reverse complement strand
CGGCCCCGAGCTCGAAGCCTTCGAAGCCGAGTTCGCGAGCTACTGCGGCGTCGCGCACGGGGTGGGGGTGGGCAATGGTCTCGACGCCCTGCGGCTCGGGCTCCAGGCGCTGGGAGTCGCGCCGGGCGACGAGGTCGTGGTTCCGGCGCATACCTTCATCGCCACCTGGCTCGCGGTCTCGTCGCTCGGCGCGAAGCCGGTGCCGGTGGAGCCCGCGTCGGGGGGCTTCCAGATCGATCCCGACGCGGTGGCGGCTGCGATCGGCCCGCGCACCCGGGCGGTGGTGGTGGTGCACCTGTACGGCGAGCCGGCCGACGTGGATGCAGTGCGACGCGTGACCGCGCCGCGCGGCCTTCCGATCGTGGAAGATGCGGCGCAGGCGCACGGCGCGCGGCTGCGGGGCCGGCGGGTCGGTAGCCTCGGTGACCTGGCGGCCTTCAGCTTCTATCCGGGCAAGAACCTCGCGGCCCTCGGCGATGGGGGCGCCGTCGTCACCGGGGATCGCGCCCTCGCCGAACGCGTGCGACGCCTGCGCAACTACGGCGCGCTCGGTCGCAGCGACCACCTGCTCGCCGGGTGCAACAGCCGTCTCGACGAGATCCAAGCCGCGGTGCTGCGGGTGAAGCTCCGCCGGCTCGACGCGTGGAACGACCGGCGTCGGCGGACGGCGGCCGCCTATCGTGCGGAGCTCGCCGGTCTCGGCCTGCAGCTTCCCCGGCCCGCCGCCCACACCGAACCGGTCTGGCACCTCTACGTGGTGCGTTCCGATCGCCGCGACGGACTCCGCGCGGCCCTCGATCGCGCGGGCATCGAGACCGGCATCCACTACGCGGTGCCGCCCCATCATCAGGGCGCCTTCGCGGGCCTCGGGCCCTTGCGGCTGCCCCGTGCCGAGCGGCTCTCGCGCGAGGTGCTGAGCCTTCCGATCGGCCCGCATCTCGACGCCGCCTCGCGGGACCGGGTGGTTCAGTCGATCGGGGAGGCGTGCGGTCGCTCGAGCGTGTCTGCCCCGTCGCGGCGGAGCGCGGCGACGCAGGCGAACTGGAGATAGCGCGTATCCGCCAGGCGCCCGAGCGTGGCCCAGTTCACGACCCGGAACTTGAGGAAGCTCTTGGCGTTGATTCCCTCGAGACGACGCACCTCATAGCCGCTCTCCCCGAACAGACGCGGGATGCTGCGCCGGGTGAAGAAGCGCAGATGCGTGCGATCCAGGATGCCCTCGTCGGCATAACGCCACTCGCCGCGAACCGCGAGGTCCCAGAGCGTCGGAAGGAACCGGACGTTCGGGATCGAAGCCACCACCACCCCGCCCGTGGCGAGCTTCGGACCGAGGCGACGCAGCAGCCCCTCCGGATCGGCCAGATGTTCGAGCACGTCGTTCAGGCAGAT
Source organism: uncultured Spirochaetales bacterium (assembly GCA_964474935.1). Classification (GTDB taxonomy): domain Bacteria; phylum Myxococcota_A; class UBA9160; order UBA9160; family JAFDDA01; genus CAYYUT01. The sequence goes on along the minus strand of CAYYUT010000079.1, from coordinate 8,424 downwards.
GGCGTCGAAATGCGCATTCGGCAGCTCGTCGATCCGCTCCCGCACGTCGCCCGCGACGAGATGGTCGAGGCGCGCGGCGGCCCGGAGGGCGGCCTCGGAGTCGAGCTCGATGCCCCAGGCCTCGGCGCCGAGGCGCGCGCGGACGGCCGCGGCGAAACGGCCCTCGCCACAGCCGACATCGAGCACGCGCCTCGCCGTGCGCGGCACGAACCCGAGCATCTCGGGACGTTCGTTCGCGTGGTAGCCCGCCGGCGGCCGCGAGCCGACGACGGGTGCAGCCGTGGACATCGCGCCCCCTCGCCATTCGCTTCGGCGCTGGGAGTTGCCGGCTTGAGAAGCTCGCGGGCGTCGGCCGCCGTACTCAAGCTCGGGCTCCGAGAAACCGATTGGATCCGTGGGCATGAGCGAGACTCCCACACTCCCGGTGCGCGTGGATTGCGCCGATCCGGAGGCTCCCGATCGGGAGCGCTGGCAGAGCGAATCGACGTTCGGCGGGCTCTGGAGGGCGCGCGGTCTGGTCGGGGTCTTCGTGGAGCGCGAGCTCCGCGTGCGCACCCGGCAGGCCTTCTTCGGAGTGGGCTGGATCGCCCTCCAACCCCTGATCGCCACGGGCGTGCTCACCCTGCTGGTCCGGGGCGTTCTCGGCATGGAGCTCACCGAGACGAGCTATCCGGTCTTCCTGCTCGCCGGGTTGCTGCCCTGGCAGCTCCTCACCACCGGGATCCAGGCGGGCTCGACTTCGGTGATGCGGCATCGCGACCTGCTCACCCATGTTCCGTTCCCGCGCATCGTACTGCCGCTCTATCCGTTGGCGTCGAGCCTGATCGATCTCGCCATCGGCCTGATCGCGCTCGGTATCCTGATGGCCTGCACAGGCATGGTGCCGCCGCTCGGGGCCCTGCTCGCGCCGGTCGTGATCGTTCCCGCGCTCCTCTTGGCCTACGCGGTCGCGTTGGTGCTCGGCCCGATCAGCCTGGCGGCGAACGACCTCGACCGGTTCCTGCCGGTGACCTTCGCGCTCCTGCTCTACGGCGTCCCCGTGCTCTATCCGCTCGATCGGATCCCTGCCGACTGGATGGGCGCCTATCTCGCGAATCCCGCCGTGGGCCTGATCGTCAACTTCCGCTCGTTGCTCATCGACGGGACCTTCGCCGCGCCCGGTGCCCTGCTCTGGAGCGTGATCGTCGCGAGCGTGGGTCTGTTGGTCGCGGTGCGCGCCTTCCGTGGGGTCGAGTCGGCCCTGGCGGACGTGGCATGAGCCGGCCGGCCATCGAGTTCGCGCAGGTCTGGAAGGCGTATCCGCTCGAACGAAAGCGCGTGACGGTGGGCGCGGTGCTGAGGGCGCTCGCCGGACGTCGGCCGCGGCATCCGCGCTGGGCGCTCCAGGACGTGTCGTTCTCGGTGGGACCGGGCCAGTCGCTCGGCATCGTCGGCGAGAACGGCAGCGGCAAGACCTCGACGCTGCGCCTGCTGGCAGGCATCTCGCGTGTGACGCGCGGCCGGATCGAGACCCATGGACGCATCGCCCCCCTGATCGCGCTCGGCTGCGGCTTCCACCGCGAGCTCACGGGTCGCGAGAACGTGTACCTGAACGCCGGAATCCTGGGACTGTCTCGTCAGGAGATCCGCGCCAAGTTCGACGAGATGGTCGCCTTCGCCGAGCTCGAGGACGCGATCGATGCTCCGCTCAAGCTCTACTCCTCGGGCATGATCGCGCGGCTGGGCTTCTCGGTGGCGACCCACGTCGACCCGGACATCCTGCTGGTGGACGAGATCCTGTCGGTCGGCGACACGGCCTTCCGTCATCGTTCCTACCGCCGGATGCAGTCGTTCCGCGACGAGGGCTGCGCGGTGGTCTTCGTGTCGCACGACCTCGGCGCCGTGGCGGCCATGTGCGACCAGGTGCTCTGGCTCGATCGCGGGGTGCCGCGTCGTCTGGGCAACGCGCAGGACGTGATCCGCGAGTATCTCGAAGCCTGCGATCGGCGCGAGTTCGACGGGGAGTCGGACGCCGAGCGTCCCGACAGCGGCCTCCTCACGATCGACCGCCTGAGCTTCCACGATCGCTCGGGTCGCGAACGCGCGGAGTTCGACTACGGCGAGCCATTCACCGTGCGGGTCCACTATCGGGCCGCCGAGCGCATCGAGCACCCGCTCTTCGAGCTCGACGTGGTGGGCCACAGCGGCGCCCTGTTCGGGGCGAACATGCTGCTCGACGGGGCCGGGCCCGACGCCGTGCCCGCCGGAGCGGGCACGATCGAGGCACGCTTCGCTTCCCTGCCCCTGCTCCCGGGCGTCTATCGACTGCGGGCCGAGGTGAAGACCGACGTCCAGACCGCCGCCTTCGCGGGACGCATCCTCGGCGCCTTCCGGGTGCGCACCTCGGCGCGATGCTACGGCCATGCCCACCCGGCGGCCGACGCCTACGCCCGCACGGTGTCGCCCGTCGTGGTTCCCTATCAGTGGGCCTACGACGGTCAGGCCCGTCAGCCGGGTCGCGGCCGTCTCGGGGCATGGCACACCCGTTCGGTGGGACAGGTCGCCCCGGAGTGAGCATCCGGCGGCCGAGCTCGTCGTCCGTCGGCCGCTGTGCGCAGGCCGCGCCGCGCCGCGCCGAGCCCGAGCCCGCGGCCGGGAGCCCGAGTGCGGCGCTCCGGACGCAGGACGCACCGCCGCGCCCCGCGGTGGTGCCCCAGGACGAGGAAGCCCTCCGCCGCCGCGTGACGCACGATGCGTCCGACGCCGTGGCCTGGCAGGGCCTGGCGGACGCATTCCTCGCCCGGGGTGCACCCGGTCGGGCCCTGGCGTGCCGCACGCTCGTGGAGCGAGCCGAGCCGGGCGAGCGGCGTGGAGAGGCGGCCGCGCGCTGGCGGGCGCTTCGCAAGACGCTTCGCGCCCGGGAGCTCGCGGCCCGGCGTCGTTCGATGGGCGATCTGCTCGCCCCCGACCGCGTCCGGGCGAGCGTGATCCTGGCGAGTGACGCAGCACCGGCCCGACTGCGCGAGGCGGTCGACTCGGTGCTCGCGCAATCCGTCCGAGACCTCGAGGTCGTCGTCGTGAGCGTGGGCGACCGGTCGCCGGACGCCACCGGAAGCCTGGCGCGTCGCGACTCGCGCATCCGGACCCTTCATGCGCCGGGTGATTCGCTGGCCTCGGCCCGGAACCGCGGTCTTCTCGCCGCGCGGGGCCGCTTCGTCGGTCATCTGGCCGAGCCGGATCGCCTGCATCCAGACCACCTGGCGATCGCGATCGAACGGATCGAGGAGGCGGGGGTGACGCTCTGCCACAGCGAGGCGCCGGGAGACGCGCTCCTCTCGATCCTGCCGGTCGACGACGCGGAGCCCGATCCGTCGGGCTCGGATCTGGATCGTCGCACGGTCTCGCGTCATCCCTTTGCGCCGGCCGCGTGCGTGGTGCACCGCCGGCGGGGGCTCGCCGATACCGGTCTCTTCGATCCCGAGCTGTCGGTGGTGCATGCGTGGCATCTGTGGCGACGTCTCGCGCTCCGCGGCGGCCTCGCCGGGGTGGCCGCTTCCACGGTGGCATGCGGTGGAGTCGGGCGTTCGGCGTGGGCACCGATCTCGGACGAGAGCCGCTTCCACGTCCTGCTGGCGCGCCTCGAATGGGAGGCACGGGGCGAGCGCCTCGTGCGGCGCAGCGAGCGCCGTCTGCAGGCGGGTGACGCGCTCGAGGCGATGCGCGATCTCGAGCGCGCATGGTGGCTCGGTGTGGACCCCGAGCGCTTCGTGGCCGGCCTCGCGCGTCTCGCGCGGGTCGAGTCCGCACTCGCCGTCCGCCTCGTCCGCATGGCCGGGGCCGCGCTGGGCGTGCATCTGGGGGGAGCCTGGAAGCGAATCGCCCGCGGCGCCGAGGCGCGCCGGGCGCTCGACCAACGGATCCTGAGGGATCGCCACCGGCGTCGTCTTGCTCGGGGGCTTGCCGATGGACCCATGCGCACGCCGTCGCTGGCGTGCCGAGTCAAGACCGGCGGGCTGGGTCCCCGTCCGGTCGTCGAAGGAGCTTCGTCATGACCACGGCCTGGACCGACCGGCGCTCGCCGCGCCCGCTCGGCCGACTGCTCACCCCCGGGCCCTACCTTCGTTGGGCCGCCCGGAGGACGGCGGCCGCCGGCTGCCTCGTCGAGGCGGCGCGCGACGCGCGCCGCCTGGGGCGGCTTCCCGTCGTCGAGGGCTACGCGGAGGCCGCCGACCGCATCCGTCGACGTACCGGTGCCGAGCACGCCCGCTACGTCTCGCGTGTCTCGACCGTCGAGATGGCGATCTCGCTCGAGGTGGCGGTGCTCTGCCGTTGGCTCTGCGAGCGCACGCGACCCGGGCGCATCCTCGATCTCGGATCCGGCCTCAGCTCGGCCGTCTTCCGGCGCCATGCGCTCGAGAGCGACGACCCTGTCGAGGTCTGGTCGGTGGATTCCGATCCCGGCTGGCTCGACCGCACCCGAGACTTCCTGGCCCAGGAGGATCTGCCGACCGAGCGCGTCGTCGGCTGGGACGAGTTCCGGCGACGCACCCACGAGCCCTTCGATCTGATCCTCCACGACCTCGGTCACACGGGGGCAGGCGAGCTGCGTCCCCGCGCGCTCCCGGGTGTCCTCGATTGGGTGGCGCCCCGCGGCTGGATCGTGGTCGACGACGCACACCACCACGGGTACGGGCGCGAGGCGCGACGCATCCTGCGCGCGCAGGGCTTCGAGGCCTGGAGCACGCGCCGATTCACGCGCGATCGCTTCAACCGGTACGCGCTCCTCGCCACCCGGGCGGGCGAACACGCGGGGTCGGCGCGTCCCTAGCCGGCACGCCGTACCACGCACCCGACGCCACGCAGACCGCCGGCCTCGCCCGCCGGGCGGGATCGGGGCCGCGGTCCGGTCTCCGACACGCACGCGGCCGTGGCGTCGGAGAGGGCCGTGCCGTGCCTGGCTTCAGCGCAGCGCCGCCACGGCGCGGTGAACGGCCGCGGCGATCCGTTCGAGGTCGGCGTGATCGAGCCGGGGATGGATGGGAAGGATCAGAGACGCCCGTCCGATGCGTTCGGCCGCCGGCGACCAGGCCGCCATGGGCGTGCGCCGCTGGCCCGGTGTGGGGACGGGGTGGGTGCGATGCAGCACACACCCGATTCCTTCGCGGTCGAGGTGGTCCACGAACTCCGTCCGCTTCTCGGCCAGGGGGCCGGCCAGCAACGCGACGAGCCCGATGGGGCTGGCGGTCGCCGATCCGGCTTCGCCGTCCAGGATCTCGAAGGAGTCGCTCTCGCCGAGCAGACGCGCGAGCTCGCGATGGTTCTCGCGGCGCCGGGTCAGGAAGCCCGGAAGGCGCGCCATCTGCTCGATCCCGATGGCCGCCTGGAGCTCGCTCATCACGTCTCCCTCTTCGGCCCCGTCGCTTCCGAGCCAGAGATCGCGCCGGATCCCCGGTGCGTCGTCGGTCGCACCCCGGTCGCGGGTGAGCCGCTCGGCCACCGCCGGATTCGAGGTGACGATCATGCCCCCGTCGCCGCCGGTCGTGATGTGATGGGCCGGTCCGAATGCGAAGCAGGCGACGTCCGCGCTCCGCCCGACGTGACCGGACGACGAGGAGGCGCCGAGCGCGTGACCGCAGTCCTCCATCAGCGCGAGTCCGCGCTCCCGACACAGATGCTCGATCGGCTCGATCTCGGCCGGGAACCCGAACAGGTGGTGCACCGCCACGGCGGCCGTGGCCGGCCCGACGAGCCCTTCGAGCGATGCGGCCTCGCCCAGGCCTCCGCGCGTGCAGGACCCGACGAAGACGGGGCGCGCGTCGGTCCGCTCGATCGCCCGAGCGAGCGCGGGCGGCGCCAGGGCCGGCACCAGGACCTCGGAGCCGGCTGGCAGCCCGAGCGATCGCCAGGCTCGATCGAGGGCCGAGGTCCCCGAGTGGGCCGCGTGCGCAGCGCGCGCGCCGACGAACTCCGCGAACGCCACCTCGAGGGTTCGGACGTGCGGACCGTGCGCGAGACGTTCGGACGCCAGCACACAACGGGCAGCGTCCTGCTCACCTCGGCCGATCCAGGGACGACGAAATTCGATGCGCTTCACGCAGGCCCGTCGGTCGTGCCCCGGATCACGCGCGCCCAGCCGCAGGCGGGACGCGGCGTTCTCATCCGGGGACGCCGGGCGTCGCTCGAGGTCGTCGCTGTGGGGCCCGCTCGCTCGCGCGCCACGCTGGTCATCCGCTGGCTATCGGTCCGGAATGCGCTCGCCTGAAGCCCGACTCGCACCCGCTCCGGCGCGGGGCGGGGGTTGCCAGCGACCACCCCGCCCGACGATGGCATCGCGGGTGGCCCGGGCCAGAGCGCGAGCCCGTCCGGGCGATCCGGCGCGGAGCGCGCGCCAGGCATGGGCGGTGGTGTGGCGTGCGTAGAAGGGCGCGAAGGTCGGCCAGTGGTACCAGCGGCCGTGCTTCCGGAGCAGGCGAATCCGGTTCCGCGCGAAGTAGTACTGCACCGCGTCGGTGGCGAACCCTCCGCTCGTGGTGCCGCTCGCATGCGCGATGCGCGATGCGGGCTCGTAGCGCAGGCTCAGCCCCGCCCGGCGGGCGCGCACGCTCCATTCGACGTCCTCGAGATAGAGGAAGTAGGCGTCCTCCATCGCGCCCACCCGCTCCCAGGCGTTCCGGGTGATGAGCATCGCGCAGCCGGTGGCGTAGCCGGTCTCGCCGGCCCGATCGAAGCGGCCGTCGTCGGCTTCGCCCGCACCGACGTTGTGGGCCAGGCCGCGCCACCAGTCGATGCGTCCGCCGGCGTACCAGAGCCGGCCGTGGTCCTCGCCGAGGACGATCTTCGGAGACACGGCGCCCACATCGGGATGGTCGCGGCACGCCCGGACCAGCGGCTCCAGGAATCCCGGCTCGGGCTCCGCGTCGTTGTTGAAGAGCAGCACCGCGTCGTCGCCGTCGGCGAAGGCCCGGGCGAGCCCCCGATTGTGGCCACCGGCGAATCCCAGGTTCGCTCCGAGCGCGATCACCTCGACCTCCGGGTGGGCGTCGCGCACCGCCTCGGGGGTGCCGTCCTGCGAGCCGTTGTCGATCAGGCGGAGGCGCGTCGTCGGGTCGACCGTCGCTGCGAGACGCTCGAGACAGCGCAACGAGAGATCGCGCCGCCGCCAGTTGAGCACGTTCACACCGACGCGCACGCAGCCTCTCCCGGCGTCGCGGCGCGTCGTGCCTCGCCGGGTGCGAGGCCCGGCTCGAGCTCGTGGTAGACGTCGATCACCGCGCGGACGTGAGCGTCGCTCGAGAAGTACCGCTCCGCGCGGCGACGCGCGTTGCGTCCGAGTCGTTCTGCGCGTCCCGGATCCTCGAGGAGGGCCTGGATTGCCCGGGCGATCGCGAGGGGGTCGCCGGGCGGAACGAGCCGCCCGCTCTCGCCGTCGCGCAGGCTCTCGCGAAGGCCCCCCACCGCGCTGGCCACCACGGGTCGGCCACACGCCATGGCTTCGATCGCGAGCCGACCGAATCCCTCGACCATCGAGGGGGACACCACCACGTCGGCGACCTGCAGCCACGGAACCAGATCGGCCACCTGTCCGAGCCATCTCACTGCGACGCCGAGCTCACGGGCGCGGCGCTCGAGATGGTCGCGGTCTGGACCCGTTCCGGCGATCGCGAGCTCTGCGCCCCCCACGCGGGCCATGGCGGCGACGAGCGATTCGAAGCCCTTCTCCCATTCGAGTCGGGCGGCGGCGAAGACGAGCGACCGACCTTCGCGGAGTCCCAGGGTCTCGCGCAGCTTGTGTCGATCCGCGGCCGGATGGAAGCGCTCGAGGCAGACGCCGTTCGGCACCACGCGCACCCGCCCACGGATCTCGGGCCACGCGAAGCGGTCGGCGACCTCGCGCGACACGGCGAGGATGCGCGCTGCGCTCCGGCCGAGCCAGCGATCGAGCAGCGGTTCGCGCTCGGGGTTGCGCACGTGCCAGAGGCGCGGCGCGTCGAGCCCGAGCAGGCTCGCGAGCAGCATGGGCCGGACGGCGTGGGCGTGGACGAGGCGGACGCCGTCGAGCGCCGCGGCCAGCCGCACCAGCGCCCCGGGCACGCCGAGGATCGAGCGTCCCCGCAGGCGCGGCATCGGGGCGAAGCAGGTCTCGACGTGGAGCGCGGTGGCCCGCTCCGAGAGCTCGCCCGGGCGCGGACAGACCAGACGGACCGACACGTCTCGCTCGACCAGACCTTCGAGGAGCAGGAGCAGGCTGTGCTCGCCCCCACCGAACACGTCGGACTGCTGCGACAGGAGGGCTACGGTGCGGCGACCCATCGCGCTCTCTCGCCCCGGACCCGGTGCGTGACCCGCACCCTGCGCCCCGCGCCCTCGCCGAGCACGCGCGAGAGCACCCCCTCGTCCTCGATCGACTCGGCCAGGAGCACCTCGTCCGGGACGTCACGACTCCCG
>CAYYUT010000078.1:0-9887 GCA_964474935.1 uncultured Spirochaetales bacterium | reverse complement strand
CTCCGCCAGCTTCGACGAGCCCAGGCGATCGTTCGCCAGACCCGCCTCCACGATCATCTGCTCCTGCTCGGCCACGCGCTGCGTCGCGGCCTCCAGGTCCGTCTCCGTCGAGGACAGCTTGTCCTCGAGCTGCATCAGGCGCTCTTCCATCCGACGAAGACGCTCGTCCGCCTCGTCGGCGGTCGCCAGCTGCGGCACGAATGCCACGGCGGCGGCCAGTGCGATCAGGCTCCTCCAAGTGGAGCGCATAGCGATCCTCCTCCTCATATGCCTCGAATGCATTCTCGAATGGCACTGATGCCGACCCGACCGGCGTGGAATCGGGCTGGCGTTGCTTCACGATGTCGAGGTCCGCTCGGCCCCTTGGGAGGCGTTGATGCATCCACGCGATTCGCTGGGCTCGAAAGTTTCGGGGGCGGAGCACCTTGCTCCGCCTTCCGAGAGCGAACGTTGGACCTCGGGCACCACCCCCTCGTGCGGTACCGCGCCGATTTAGACCATTTCCCGATCGGGCGCAATCATCTCCGCACGACGCGAGACGTGCGGGAAGGAGCTTCCTCGGGCCGTTCGTGCCACATCGGACACGAGCCCGTTCGGGTCAGCGGCGGCTCGCGTTCCACAGTCCGCATTCATCCATGAATGCCCGTGTCCGCTCGCAATCGGGGCCCGCATCGGCACGCAGCGCCGCTTCCAGGAGAGAAAAATCGGAGGCGTGATCGATGTCGAAGCTGCCCGAGAGCGCGGTCGTGTGCATTCCCCTGCGCTCGGCGTGTTGGCGTGTCCGTTCGAAGACGCTGTCCGTGCTCATCTCGTGTCGAAACAGCCCCGAAACCGGACGATGCAGTCCGACCAGGTTGTAGCCGCCATCCGGATCGGGCGAGAGAACGAGATCGGCCCGTTCGAGCGCCGTCAGGGCTTCCCGGAGCAGACCGGACGGCAGGGTCGGACTGTCGCTCCCGCGCATCAGGATCGGACCGAGGCCGCGCTCCGCCGCGTCGGCGATCGCCGATTCCATGCGCGCCCCGAGGTCGTCGCCCCGTTGAGCGGTGACGCGAACGCCCGTGGGTATGCGCCGCGCCATCTCGGGGCAGGCCTCGGGTGGATGCACCGCCACGATCGGCTCGAGCCCGTGCGCAGGCCCGTAGCGGGCGGTCCACGCGAGCACGTCGTCGAGCATGCAAGCGTACAGGCCCGAGGCCTGCTCGGGGGTGAGCGGGGGCGAGAGCCGCGTCTTCACCTCGCCGGGCCGCGGATCCTTCGCGAACACGATCAGGGCACCCGTCACCGATCGCGGGACTCCGACGACGGCGCCCCATCCGGAGGCGCCGGAGCGAGGAACGGGAGCGCGCGCACCTCGGCCGAGCGCTCTCCCGCTTCGAGCCGGGTGCCGGGCTCCGAGGCCTCGCGACGGGCGTAGCCGAGCGCGATGGCCCCGGCCTCGGCCGACACGGCCGCGCTCGTCACCTCGCCAACCTTCTTCCCCTGCAGGCGGAGCTCGGCGCCGACCGGCGCGGGCTCGGACGCGTCGAAGGCGAGCCCGACCAGGAGGTGGTTGACCGCTCCCCGCGAACGGATCCGCTCGACGATCTCCTGGCCGGTGTAGCAACCCTTGGTGAACGAGAGCGCGCGATCGAGCCGGGCCTCCGCCGGGAACACCTCCTCGTCGAGCTCGGGGCCGAGACGCGGGGTGCCATTCTCGACGCGCAGGATCTCGAGCACGGCTTCGTCCCCTTCCACGAGTCCATGGCTCGCTCCCGCCGCCCGAACCCTCTGCTCCACCGCCTCGGCGAGGTCGGCCGGCGCGAAGAGCGGGACGGCGGGGAGGCCACTCTCCCCCCAGGCGGCGGCGAGCAGCGGCGAACCCGCGATCTCCACCGCCCGCCCCGACTCGCGAGCAGGAAGCGCCGCCCCCCCGGTGACGTCTGCGAACAGGGCCGCCGTCGCCGGGCCCTCGAGTGCGAAGCGGACGAACGCCTCGCTCCGATCGGTGAGGGTCACGTCGTCGGCCACCAGGGTTCGATGCAGCCGCTCGAGCACGGGCGTCACGTAGCGGCGGTCGGTCTCGAGCCAGAAGGCGTCGGCCACGGCCAGGACGTGGAGATCGGCGATGATGGCCCCTTTCACCGTCAGCACCGTGGCGTAGCAGCCCGACACCGGGCCCGCGGGATCGAGCGGGAGGACGTCGTTGGTGATCTGGCCCTGGAGCCACGACGTCCGGTCGCTCCCCGAGACCTCGATCAGACCCCGCTCCGGCAGCCGGAACCAGCCCACCGACGACCGCACGCGCCGGGCGGTCTCGACGGCGCCCGTGCTCATCGCCCTTCTCCCGACGGCCCCGTCCCGGGCCCCGCCGAGGCGGGAAGCGCCCCATACAGGCTCTCCGCCCGCGCCCACTGCTCCGACCACCACTCGTCGTAGCGGGCGCGCGCCGCGTCGAAGTCGTGCTCGTTGTCGATGTCCACGCCGCAGCCTCCCACCTCGGTCACCACGAGCCGGAACCGGGTGCGGAGCAGCTGCCCGATCCGCCGCTCGACCAGACGGAAGGGGATCCACGAACGCAGCCGATCGGCCAGCCGGAGCCAGCCGCGCCGATGACAGAACGCCGCGAGCTGGATCACTCCGTAGTAGACCAGCACCGTGAGGCCTCCCCGCTCGATCCGCAACAGACGCCAGGCGAGCTTCAGGATGTTCACGAACTCCTTCTGGTAGCGATACTCGTACATCTCCTCGATGTAGGTGCGGTTGCCGAGCCCGACGGGCCGGACCAGATGCAGATTGCTCTGGCGGAAGCGACCCTCGGCCAGATTGAAGTAGGCCATCTCGATGCCCGGGCTCCCCGGTGCCTTTGGAAGGAAGCCCGCCATGGCCGACTCGCTCACGAGGCCGAGGGCATAGTCGCAGTCGAGCGCCAGGGCCTGGCGCAGGAAGGCCGAGATCTCGTGGGGGGTCGCGAAGGGCAGGTCGGCCGACAGGAAGAGGGCGCGACGGTCCTCGTCGTGCGTCCCGGGATCGGGGCCTTCCGGGCCCGCCCCCGGGAGCGGCCGGCGCCAGGTCTGCCAGCAGTTCTCGTAGAGATTCCGGAACTGGGGGATCACGTGGAGCGGCTTGCGGAGCCGGGCGCGCACCGCGTCGTCCGCGAAGACCCGCTCGAGGCGCTCGGCGTTCCCGACCACCCAGACCTCGTCCACCTCGGGGACGTCCTGGAGCGTGGCCACCACGCGCTCGACGAGCGGGCGCCCCGCCATCTCGAGGTAGACCTTGCTCTCCCCGTAGCCGGCCTTCGCCGCACGCCCGTCGCCGGCGGCCAGGATGGCGTGCACTCCCATGAACGACCCCGCTACTCCCCGTTCTCTTCGAGCTCGAACACCACCCGCAGCGTCACCTGGAACTCGACGATGTCGCCGTCGACCACCCGCGCCCGCTCCTCGACCACCTCCATGCCGGTGATGTGGCGAAGCGTCTTGCGGGCGCGCTCGAGACCCCGCTCGGTGGCGTCCTGCCACGAGAGCGGAGACCCGGCGGTGATCGTCGAGACCGATGCGATCGACATGGCAGCTCCCCCCCGCGGACCCGGGCGCCGGGCCGGACTCTCGCTGGGCTCCTCCTCCCATCGCCCGGCATCGCCGGCCGCGTCTCTCCCTGCGCGCCGTCGGCGCTCCCCTGCCACGCCCGACGGACGCCCCACGAGCTCGCGGGACGGGCGGGCTAGAGGTGCAGCACGCTCTCGGGCGCGAGGTCGAACGCCAGACGCAGCCGCACCCGGTAGGCGACGATCGCGTCGTCGCGCACCGCGACCTGCTTGGCGACGACCTCGAGTCCGGTGACGCCTCGGAGCGTCCGGTGCGCGCGCGCCGCCACCCGTCGCGCGGCATCCTCGAAGCTCTCGGGCGACGAGCCGATGATCTCGCTGATCATGGCGACCCGCATCGCGTCTCCCCGCATCGCGCCAACCTGGCGACCCCCCACGACCGACCACGGACCGCGGACCAGCGACCCCCGACCACCGACCATGGACGGCCGACCGCCGACCGCCCGAGGTCCGAAGGCCGAGGTGCGCCCCGACGCCGCATGCTCGACCCGGCCCGCCTCCGCGCCCGCCTCCTACGCTGAGTCAGCCGCTGCCCGCCGTCAATGCCGGCTCGGCCGACGCGCAGCCCGCGGGCGCCCGCCGATGTGGGTCGCCGCGCCGGGCAGGCTTCCCCGTCGAGCGGTCACGCCGCCGCGAGCGCGCGCACGACGTCGGCCCCGTCGCCCGTCTCGATCGCGATGCTCCCCTCGTCCTCGAGCAGGTCGAGGTGGCCCACGACCTCGGACATCACCAGGTAGAGCTGGCTCTCGACGTACTTCGGGAACATCCGCCGCGCGAGCTCGAAGGCGGTGGTCGCACCGTCCTCGAGGTGACGCAGGATCTGGAGCTTGCGGCGCTCGTGATGGAGCCGATAGCCGGCGATGAGCTGGCGGTGGTCGTAGATCACGTCGCCGTGCGAAGGGAAGACCCGATCGCAGGCGAGCGCCTCGACGCGCGCGAGCGACTCCATGAAGCGCACCAGGCTGCGGCCGCGTTCGGTGCCCTCGTCCTCGGGCAGCGAGAGCAGCGGCACCGGCGAGATGTCGGTGAGCAGATGATCGCCCGAGAAGAGGGTCCGGGTGTCGCACTCGTAGAAGACGATGTGGCCATCGCAATGGCCCGGCGTCTCGATCACCTCGACCTCGAAGGCACCGAGCTCGATGCGATCGCCCTCGGCGAGGGTCCCGTCCACCTCGATCGGCTCCTGGATCTCCTGGGCCATCCGTTCGGCCTCGGGGTTGCGGCGCGTGGCGATCTCGTCGGGCACCCCGAAACGGTGCATCCAGCGTCGGACGTGGTCGGGGTGTCGACCGCTCGGGGACCAGTGGATCCGCATCTGGGCCGCTTCGATCTCCGAGGCATAGATCGGGGCGCCGCAGAGATCCTGGATGCGGCGCGCCTGCCCGAAGTGGTCCATGTGGCCGTGGGTGATGAGGATTCGCCGGATGTCCTCGATCGCGTGCCCGAGCTCCTTCATGCCGGTGCGGAGCGCCGAGAACGCGTCCGGGGTTCGGACCCCGGTGTCGATCAGGGTGAGCTCGTCGGAGCCCGCCGGCGGCAGCACGAGGTAGCTGTTGATGTCCCCGACCGGAAAAGGGGTGGGCGTCGGGATGCGGGCCACGCGTCCGAAGCGGTGTCGCTCCTCGAAGCTGCGGGCGCAGGGACGCGCCGCGGACGGCGCATCGCTCTCGGGGGGAACCATCGAATCTCGCCTTCCCGGGTCGCCCAGGGTCTCACGAGAGACCGGGACCACCCGCTTCGCGCCGTACTATACTGCGGCGCGCTGCGATCGGGACGTGTGAGGGATCGTCCAGGTGGACCCCGGACGGCGAACTCGGAGGAGATCCATGGCCGATGTGACCATCAAGGTGATGAAGAGCGGGCCCTACGTGATCACGGGCGACGTCGAGGTGCTCGACCACGACGGAGGCGCGTTCCCGACCGAAGCGGGCCGGCCCGTGGCGCTCTGCCGCTGCGGCGAATCGAGCTCGCGACCGTTCTGCGACGGTACCCACAGCCGCTGCGGCTTCAGCGCCGACGAGAAGGCCTAGCGTCCCGACCCGGAGACGCGCCCGCATTCGGACCCGTCCGCGGGTCGCTGGCAGCGTTTCGTCCGCGGTGGCGTCACGGAGCGACGTCCCGAGCGCACGCGCGTTTCCCGCGGCCCCGGGCGAGCGAGAGCCCGACGCCCACGAGCACGGCGCCGCCGAGCCCAATCGGAGCGCGCGGCTCGGGCACGAGCTGGCGGTCGATCTCCTGTCCGACCAGATCCCAACGCACCACGCTCACGAGCGTCAGCGGTTCGGCGCCGCCTTCGATCCGGGTACCGAGGAGCGAGAGGACGTCGCCGAGGAAGACGGCCGGACCGTAGCCGGAGAGGGTCTCGCCGAGTGGAACCGCCACTCCGCACAGGGATCCGGCGACCACGCACCGCACGGCGGTGAAGCCGGTGAGATTCGGCGCCGGCACGGCGAGCACCCCTCCGACGAGCGAGCCGTCCGATGGCGCGGTGAGCGCGAGGGTCCAGCTCCCGGTGGCGAGCCCCGTCTGGGTGCCGTCCAAGAGGATCGTTCCGCTGGCAACGAGGCTCCGCAGCTCGGCCGGTCCGCTGGCGACCGCGCCCGTCGGGGTGGCGGGGTAGCGCACGGTGAGGCTCCCGAGAGCCGGCGGACCCGCCGGTACGACGCTCACCAGGTTGTTGAAGAGCAGGGTCGCCGAGAGCTCGTACGAGACGTCCACCTGGGCGGCGTCGGCCGACGGCGCGACGATCGCCGCCACCACCACCAGGGCGGCGAGGGCGACGAGGGCGAGCGCATGACGCCCGTGGCGGCGCGCCCTCGGCACGAGATGGGCCGGGTCCTGCATCCTGGGGGCTAGGTGGCGTGAAACCGCCCGAGGTGTCAGCGACGCGGTCGGTCACGGCTCGAGCGGGTGGGCTCGAGCGGGGCCGAGGCGACGAGCGGCTGGGAGCGGAAGAAGACGGATGGTGGAGCCGAGCGGGATCGAACCGCCAACCTCCGCGTTGCGAACGCGGCGCTCTCCCAATTGAGCTACGGCCCCGGATCCGGCTGCGGAGCATAGGCCAGCCCTGGACGAAAATCCGCCGGCGCGGCAGCCTCCGGACATGACGGTGGCGATCCGACGGATTCTCGTTCCCCTCGACTTCTCGGACCACGCGCAGAGCGTGGTGGACTGGGCCGTCCATCTGGCCTCGTCCCATTCCAGTCACGTCGTCCTGATGCATGCCTACCACCTGCCGGTCGAGTTCCAGCAGATGGAGGGCGCCTATCTGCCGCCCGATTTCTGGAGCAACGTCAAGGCGGAGAGCGAGCAGAGCCTGAAACGCTATGCCGCCCCGTTCGAGGAGGCCGGCGTTCCCTTCGAGATCGTGGTGCGCGAGGGCTATCCCGCGACCGCCATCGAGGAGGAGGCGGAGCGGCAGGACGCCGACCTGATCGTGATCGGGAGCCGTGGCCTCTCGGGCCTGCGGCACCTGCTGCTCGGGAGCGTGGCGGAGCGCGTCGTCCAGAAGGCGCACTGCCCGGTGCTGACCGTCAAGCGCACCGACTCCGAGGACGGCTGACCGCCCGACGCCGGGGCGGACAGACCCCGGAAGATCCGGGATCGGTCTCTCCGACCCGTGTCGTGCCCCAGGAAGCGGCCGGCGCTTCGGCCGGACGCGGCGACGACCGACCCTCGCAGCGAGACGCTAGGCCAGGCCGAGCTGGCGGTCGGTAGCCTCGGGGTCGTGATCCTCGAACTGGATGATCTTGAGCTCCTCGAAGTGGGCGCGGACCCGCGGCGAGAGCAGCCCCAGCCGCTTGATGTTCGGCACCACCCGCATGAAGAGCAGCTGCCGGAAGAGCTGCATCGTCGGCGATTCGAGCACGATCTCACGCACCTCCTTCGGGTTCCAGCCGAAGACGCGGGCCACGTCCTCGCCCACCAGGCGGTCGCGCATCAGCTCGCAGGCCTCCATCACGAAGTCCTCGCGCACGCGGCGCTCGTTCGCGGGCATGTCGTCGTAGAAGCCCTTGAGCGAGAGCACTCCGAAGGCCACGTGGCGCGACTCGTCGCGCATCACGTTGTGGACGAGCGACTTGATCAGGGGCTCCTCGGCCATCTGGTACATGTTGGCGAAGGCCGCCATGGCGAGACCCTCGACCAGGATCTGCATGCCCAGGTATTTCAGGTCCCAGCGGCTGTCGAGCAGGATGTTGTCGAGCAGCTTCTTGAGGTTCTCGTTGATCGGGAACTCCCACTCGAGCTTCTCGGCGAGGTACCGACTGAAGACCTCGACGTGACGCGCCTCGTCCATCGTCTGGCTCGAGGCGTAGAGCTTCGCATCCATCCAGGGTGTGGCCCCGACGAGCTGCGAGGCGGTGATCAGGGCCCCCTGCTCGCCGTGCAGGAACTGCGAGAGCGTCCAGGCGAGCTGGGCGTGCTGGAAGTGACGCTGGCCCTTGGCGTCGAGCTTCTTGAAGCCCGCGAAGTCCCGCAGCGGATTGAACCGCTGGGGGATGATCTCGCTCTCCGGGTCGACCTCGGTGTCCCACGCGAGCTGGGTGGTGGCGTTCCACTGCTCCCGCTTGGCCTTCTCGTAGAGATCGCGCAGGCCCTCCTTCAGGCTGCCGTAGTTCCAGCTGTAGTTGGTGTCGAAGGAGGTGAGGATCGTCTCGAGCTCGTGGTCGACGGAGTCGAGATCGGCGAGAGGGACGGCCGTGGCCATGGTCGGGCTCCTCGGAGTGTCCAGGCAGGGTTCCGGGCGGAAGCTCGGGCTCCTGGGTTGCGTGTCCTCGGGCGGCTGGCGCCTCGCTCGACTCCCGGGCCTGGAGGGACCCGCGGTTCACCGTTCGACGTGCCGTTCGCCGCACACCTGCGGCCGCGCCCTCGAGACGATGTTCGACGAATCCGAGCGTAGTGATGAGGGGTTCTACGTTCAATCCAAAAATGACGTCGAGTTCGGGTTTTTTCGATTGGCGGCGTTTTTGAAAGGGATTTCGGAGATCTTCGCTGGGTCGTGCGCTCTCCAGCGGGTAGCATGCGGTCGTGGCGAGAGCGGCGAAATCGACGGCCCCGCGGGGAACGCGGGTTCCCCAGCAGGCGCGGAGCCGGCGGACGCGCGAGCGGATCCTCGAGGCGGCGGTCGCCTGCTTCGAGCAGCAGGGCTACGACAAGACCACCACCGCCGAGATCGCCCGGCGCGCCCGGGTCGCCGTCGGGACCCTCTACGGCTACTTCGAGGACAAGCGCTCCATCCTGCTCGAGCTGATCCAGGAGAACATGAACGCCATGGCGGACTACGTGGTGCGCGGCCTCGACCCCGAGGCCTGGCGCGACACCGATCCGCGCGAGAGCACCCGGGCGCTGATCGACGCCGTGTTCCACACCCGCAATTTCAACCCGGGCATGCAGCGGATCGTCTGGGAGCGCTTCTTCAAGGACCACGAGATCCGTCACGCGATGGAGTCGATCGAGGGCCGGCTCCAGGGCGCGATCGCCTCCCTGCTCGAGGCCCTGAAGGCCGAGGGACACGTGCGCGTGAACGACGTCGACATGGCGGCCTTCATGGTGCAGGCCTCGCTCGAATGGATCGCGAACCGTCTGATGCTGGCGGGCGATGCCGGCAACGTCGACGCCGCGGTCGAAGCTGCCTCCGATCTGGTGACCCGATTCCTGTTCCTGGGTCCCGAGGAACGGCGCGGCTCCTCGGCCTGACCGGCCGGGTCGGCCCGACCGATCGGGGAGGTCGCGTCGGCGAGCCGGCCATCGGGGCGGGGACTGACCCGCACCGCGGAGGCGGCGCCGTCCGACCGTCCATGCGCGCCACGCGATCCGGCCGAGACGTGCCCGTCAGTCCTGGAGCTCGCGGACCCGGCGGCCGAGGGCGCCCGCCGGATGGCGTGCGAAGTAGTCGGCGTAGGTGAACTTGCGCGCGCGCTCGAGGGCCGCCCCGAGAGCAGCCATCACCAGGATCTCGGCTGCGACACTCGCGCGCGGCGCGAGCCCGAGCCCCCCGCCCTCGCGACGCACCCCCGCATAGAGCACCACATCGGCGTTGCGGGCGAGCCACGAGCCGGCCGCTCCGGTCACCGCGATCACCTTGGCCCCGAGCGCGCGCACCGTCGAGACCGCGGAACGCATCTCGGGGGTGCCGCCGCTGTTGCTCACGGCGATCACGACGTCGCCGCGCATCACCTGCCCGGAGCTTCCGTGGATGGCCTCGGTGCCGTGGAGGAAGGTGGTCGGCGTCCCGGTCGATGCGAAGAGCGCTGCCGCGTAGTGGGCCACGTGCTCGGGCTTCCCCACGCCGGTGACG
>CAYYUT010000077.1:0-9983 GCA_964474935.1 uncultured Spirochaetales bacterium | reverse complement strand
CCGCGCGCCCACGGCCCCTGCGCCATCAGCATCGTCACCCACGACATCCTGCGCGAGGACGCCGGGGACGACGTGGCCCGGCTGCGCGGGCTCCGGGTGCCGGCCTTCTTCCGTCCGTTCTACCAGGAGGACGACCTCGAGGTCTCGCTCTGGAAGATGGGCCCGGACCGCGTGGTCGCCCGGCTGATCCGACCAAAGCTCGAGGGCATCGATCGACACGTCTTCGACCTGGAGGCTCGGCTGGCGGGCTAGCGGGCGGTCACGGCCAGCGGCGGCGACACGCTGCACCGCCTCGCGACGGCGAAGTCAATCGCTACCGAGGGCGCGTCTGCCCTGAACCCTTGGGCCGGTCGCGATGCCGGACTGCGGCTGCAGCGAGTGCCAGGGCGCCCGCGAGCGCGAACGGACCAGGCTCCGGCACCGAGAGCGTGAGCGAGGTGAGCACGCCGACGTCCTGGATGGCGGGCGCCGGCGCGATCCCGACGGCGACGACGCCTCCGACCGACGTCTGGAGCGTGAAGTCGGCGAGCGAGAGAGACGTGGGCAGCGAGTCGTCCGCAAAGACGCTGCCGAAGGGCGCGACGAGCGTGAGGCCGAGGCGGCTCGGATAGGACGGGCTCGTGGCCACGACGCGAAGGCGGTCCTCACCAGGATCGGGCGGAAGCGGGGGAAGCGTGACGCCTGGCTCGTCGCGGACCACCGACACCGCGAACGGCGTGAGCGGAACGCTCGACTGGTCGATCTCGAAGCTCATCAGGTCGTAGAAGCCGACGTCGGGGTCGCCCGGGCTCTGGTCGGGATTGGTGGGCCCCACCTCGTACGCGAGGCGTCCCGTGAAGGGGCTTCCGACGACCGCGCCCGGCCCGAAGAGCCCTTCGTTCGCGGTGAGCTCGACGACCTCACCGGCGAATTCGGCGGTCACCACCACCGCCGTGGCGGGCGCCACCCCGACGAGCCCGGTCGTCGCGGCCGCGGCCAGCCCGAAGCAGCACGAGCGAAGCATCCTCATCGAGATGATGTGGCGCTCCGGGCCAACGAATCTCAAAGAAACTGGGTCGCGATCGCCCGCGGCGCGAACACCGTCGACTCTCGACCCCGGAGGATGGTCACCGGGATCGGAAGGAAAGAAGGGGTCAGGTCAGGCGGACGGGGTCTGTCCAACCCTGGCCTGGCGCAACGTCGGTGTGTCCTCCGCGGACGCCCTCCGGTAGAAAGCATCTCCACATCGCGCCGTTGCCTGCCCCGGCCCCCCGGGGCCGGAAGGCCAGGCAGGGGTGGGTAGAGCGCCCGGTTCTCCGGAGCGGAGCGCGGCCGCCGCCTTCCCGGTACACGGACGCCGCGATGCTTGCGCTCGACGGAGCGCGGCCCGTACCATGTCGCCAAGCGCCCGCACCCGACGGCCCGGACGCTTCCCTGGGACGAGCCTGGCGGCTCTGCGGTACCTCCTCGGTGCAACAGGATGCCCGGCTCGAGACGCGGCGGACCCCGCGAACGCGGCGGACGTCAGACTGGAGTGGCACATGCGCAAGCTCGGATTCGGATCGATCTGTACGGCGGTCTTCGCGATGGCGCTCGGGCTCGCGCCCGCGAGCCAGGCGGAAGACGCTGCGCCTTTCGCCATCAACTGCCGCGGGGGCTGCGGCCTCGGTACGTTGACGGCTTCCGACCTTCTCCTGAATGCCCTGCCGGGCGGGACCTTCGTGATCACCCTGGCCCACCTCGCACCGAGCCCGGAGGACGCGTTCGTCCGCGGCCAGACGGTCGAGTGCCGCCCCGCCGAGTTCCGGGTCGACATGCTCTGGCTCAACAACCAGGACGGCGCGATCGAGGTGGAGCTCGGGGAGCGCCAGAAGCTCGAGCCCGGCAAGTCGATGCAGATCGTCCACCGCATGGACCAGGTGAACGACAACGCCGCGTTGCCCTCCGAGATGGACCAGGTGGCGTTCCGTCTGCGTGCGCAGAGGATGTCGCCGCGCTGCAATCTCGTCGCGAGCGGTGCCCTGTTCCAGGACGCGTCGTCGGTCGAGTCGGTGCCTTTCTCGCTCCTCATCGACGACGGCTTCCGGCGGGGCCGCTCCCTGAAGCACTGAGGTCCGGCAGGGTCGCTCTCGGCGCAGCGGACCGCGGGTCGAGAAGGCAGATCCAGGACCCATGTCGATGCGCCGGCGGTTCTGGCTCGCGACTGCGCTCTGCTGCACGATGCTCGCCGCAGGGCTCCTCCTGCGGCGAGCGCCGTCCGGCCCGCCGGGTGCGGCGGCGCGTGCCGGCGGGCGGCCGCCCAACGTCGTCGTGTATCTGGTCGACACGCTCCGCGCCGATCATCTCGGGCTGTACGGCTACGGTCGCCCGACGTCCCCGGTCGTCGACCGGTGGGCCGCCGGGGGTATCGTCTTCGAGCAGGCCTATGCGCCCTCGTCGTGGACCCGGCCCAGCGTCGTGTCGCTCCTGAGCGGACTCGATCCGATCCGCCACGGCGTCGAGGATCGGCTCGACGTGATACCGGGCGATATTCGGCTGCTCAGCGAGCAGCTCCGATCGAGCGGGTACACCACCTTCGCGGCCGTCACCAATCCGAACGTCCTTCCCGAGTGGGGCTTCGACCAGGGATTCGATGTCTTCGAAGACCTCGACCCGCACGGCCACGGCGCGCGTGCCGACGCCGTCTCGGACTGGGTGCTGCGCCGCCTGCCCGAGCTCGCAGCGCGCCAACCCTTCCTGCTCTATCTGCATCTGATCGATCCGCACTCGCCCTACGATCCGCCACCGCCCTTCGACGAACGCTTCCCGCGGTCGCCCGCCCTCCCGCCGAGCCTGTCGATCGGTCGATACGACGGCGAGATCGCCTTCGTCGATACCGAGTTCGGTCGCATGCTCGACTCCTTCGGCCAGCACGGCCTCGCCGACGATACGCTCGTGGTCTTCCTCTCCGATCACGGTGAGGAGCTGATGGACCACGGCAACGTGGGCCACGGCTTCACGCTCTTCGAGGAAGTGGTCCGGGTTCCCCTCGTCATGCGCCTGCCCCACGCTGCACACGCCGGCACCCGGATCGACGCGAGGGTCTCGTTGATCGACGTGTTCCCGACGATCCTGGGCCTGCTCGGTCTGCCGCCGGCCCCCGACGTCGACGGTCGCGACCTCGGCCCGCTGCTCGCCGGCGAGGCGCGGCCCTCCGGCCTCGAGGCCCGGGATCTCTTCCTCTCGCTCTACACGACCGGGACCCGCAGCAACCTGGTTCGAGGTGTCGTGAGCGGCTCGTACAAGTACCTGCGACGCTCGCGGCCGACGGCATCCGAGGAGCTCTTCGAGCTCGATCGCGACCCCGACGAGACCGAGAACCGCGCCGACACCGACGGGCCTGCCCGTCAGCGCATGGCGGCATCGCTCGACGCGCACCTGGCGCAGAGAACGAGCGGCGTACATCTCCGCGTGGTGAGCAGCCCGATGAGCGAGGCGCTCGACTGCGAGGTGGTCCTGCAGACGACGGGACGCTTCGTCGACGTCGAAGCGGTCCGTCTCGAGCCGGAGGATCGGGTCGCCCTCGACGACGACGCTCGCATGCTCGCGCTCCGCTCGCGGCTCGTGAATCGCACGCACGGCTCGATCGATGGCGATCGCCTGGTCGCGGACGAGGACGGGCTCGTCTTCCGGATCGAGCCGCCCGATGCGCCGATCGTGGTGCAGCGTCTCGGGCTGGATGACGGCGGCCGCATGGCGCTCCGGACCGGATCCCTCCGCGCGCTCCAGTCGGTTCCCATGACCTTCGAGACGGCCCGCCCGGACGCAGCGGTTCGCGACATGGGCGAGCTCCTGCGCGACGCCCCCGCCATGCGCACCGACGCCGAAGCCTACCTCGCGGTCGTCCGTCCTCCGGCGACGCACGACGCACTCTCCGACCCGATGCGTGATCGGCTCGAGGCCCTCGGCTACCTGGAGCCAGACGACTAGGCGATGCGAGGTCGTGGTGTCAGAAGCGGAGCGTCGCGCGCCCGTGGAAGCTCCGTGGCACCCGGTTCGGGAAGATCAGGTCGACCGCTCCGAACTCGCGATGCTGCTCGTGCAGCACGTTCAGCGCCGAGAACGAGAGCTCGAGCTGCTCGGTGGGACGCCAGCCGAGCCGGAAGTCGAGACGCGCGTAGCTGCTCGCCTCGAAGGCGCGGTTGCCCACGATGTGGAGAAAGCCGTCGAGCTCGAAGCCGTACGGAAGATCGACCTGCGAGCGGAGCGTCCACATGTGGGACGGCTCGCGCTGCGCTTCGCGTTTCAGATCCGCATCGTCCTCTTCCTGGTCCGCCTCCGTCGCCGCTTCCAGGCGTTCGTGGAAATCCACGCGGATGAACGAGTAGGCGAGATCGAGTCGCCACGCCTCGAAGGGGCGATAGGAGATGGTGAACTCCGATCCGTAGGTCCGGGCATCGCGCTTGTCGGTGGTGGCCGACGTCGCCTCGATGAACACCGGCGTGCCGAAGATGGCGCTACTTCCGAGCTCCTCCGAGGTCTCGGCCAGGCGCCGGTACCGATTCAGGAAGACCGCCCAGTCGAACTCGAGATTCTCGAGAGGCATGAAGCGGTATCCGAGCTCGTAGGCGACGAGCACGGTGGCCTGCGGATCGCCCCCTTGCACGTTGATCTGGACGACGGTCGGAAACGAGGCGACCGACGTGGGGTCGATCGACGAGAACGGGAGCTCGGGAGACCGAAGCGTGAAGCGCAGATCCCGATCCGCGCGGGTCGGTACGCGCACCACCCGGGAGGCCGCTCCCCACACCGTGTGCTGGCGGTTCGGGGTCCAGGCGAAGCGCCCGCTGGGCTGGTACTCGAAGCCCGTATAGCTGTTGTGCTCGAGCTTGGTCCCGATCGTGAGCGTGAGCTTCTCGGGAACGAGGCGGATGTGGTCCTGGATGTAGCCGCTGAACAGGTGGTCGCGCCGCTCCGGGTTGGCGAGGTCCACCGGGAACTGTCGCCCCCCGAAGTGGTCCGAGGCGTTGCGGTAGCGGAGGCCCCAGTCGATCTCGTTGCGCCAGAAGGTGGGAAGGTGCATGGCGAGATCGAAGTCCCAGGTCAGACGGTTCTCCCGCCAGAGATCGTCCTCGCGCTGGGTATTGTCCACGTAGGCCTGGAAGGCGAGGTCGAGATCCTCAGCGAACCGGTGCGTGTAGCGAGCCAGGACGTGGTAGCCGGCCACGTATGCATCGATCGGGACGGGGTTCTGCGGTCCGGCATAGTCGAAGGGTGCGGCCGACACCGGGCCGGGCCCGGTGCCTCCCGAGAACCCGTTGTACCAGGCGCCCTGCAGCATCAGCGAGCTGTCTGCGGTGGGGTCCCAGTCCATGCGGAAGCCGACTCGCTGCTGGCTCCATTCGTCGTCGTCGCTGCGACCCTCGCCGCCCGGATGACCGGTTCGGTTCAGGTACTTGCCGAAGACCCGGTAGTGGAGGGCGTCTCCGATGCGGCCGCCATAGCGCAGCCCGGTGGTGAGGTGCTCCTGGTTCCCGCTGAGCGTGCTCGCGAGAGCGCCCTGCGTCTCGCTCGCGTGCTTGGTGATGATGTGGATGACGCCATTCACGGCGTTCGCGCCCCAGAGCGTCCCGCCGGGCCCACGGATCACCTCGATCCGGTCGATGTCCTCGAGGAGGGTGTCCTGCACGTCCCAGTAGGTGCCCCCGAACAGCGGGGTGTAGAGGCTGCGACCGTCGATCATCACGAGCAGCATGTTCGCGAAGCGCTCGCTGAAGCCGCGCGCGCTGATCGACCACTTGTTGGCGTCCACCTGGGCGACGTTCACCCCCGGGACGCCGCGCAGCAGCTCGGCGATCGTCGTGACGCCCCGCCGGCGGATGTCCTCGGCCGTGATCACGGTGATGGCCGCAGGGGCCGCCGCGCGACGTTCGCTGCGACGCGAGACGGAGGTCACCTCGGTGTCGAGGAGCGCCTCGAGATCGAGGGACTCGAGCGCTTCGTCCGTACCCGGTGGGGGAGGCGCCTCTTTCCGTGAGCCCGAGAGGTCGGCCGCGGCGGTCCCCCCGAGCGCGAGGGCGAGCCCCAGCAGCCCGGTTCGCAGGGTCATGCGCACTTGCACACGAGGATTCCGCCGCCCGCTTCTCCGGGCGGAGCGACTTCGTCCCAAGGTCTTCCCTCCGATGCGACTGCGTTCGACCCCTGAACGAGCACCGGGGTCTCCACCTGGTGACTCGACCGAACGAGGGACGGGGTTGAGTCCGTCCCAGCTTCGCCCCAGCGGTCGCGTGCGGGCGCACGGGGCGCTGGGGCGAGGGCGGGCCCGGTCCGATGGGGAGCCTCTCGAGGTCCGAGCGATCCATGCGGGGCCCCGGCGGCGGGGGATCTCCACCCGGAACGTCTCGATCGACACGACGATCCGCCACAAGTGCATCCGCCGCACCACGAACCCATGCGTGAGGAGGAACGCCATGGGATCGATACGCACGTTTTCCCGGATCGCGGGCCTGCTCGCGTGGACGCTGTCGGCGGCGGCCGCCCAGGCTGCGCCCTACCAGACCTCACCGGCCTGCTGCGCGATCCCGGATCCCGGTCCCGGCGTCGGCCCGCCGGAGCAGATCCCGGGCAAGGCCTTCTCGGACCGTGCCGACCGCGACGCCAGCGGCGCGCCCGCCACCCAGCAGACCGTGCTGTGGGACGGCACGGGCGGGACGGCGGACGGCCATCGCTTCGACGGCGCCGTCGGCGGCCTGCCCGAGTTCGAGGTCGACGCGCTCTCGTCGCCCTTCGACGCCCTGTTCCCCGAGCTCGTCTCGAACCAGGCGGCCCTGCTCTTCTCGGTCACCGGGTCGCCGGAGGTGCGGCTGGAGGACGTGGCCGGCACGGGTACCACCTGGGCGAGCGCCGTGCAGATCGACGCCATGAACCCCGTGCGCGACCTGGACGCCCTCGAGATCTGGGGCCCCGAGGGCGCGGACCCGTTCTTCGACGACGCCACCCGCTACTCGCTCGAGGGCGATCCCGGACCCGTCGGTGCGGCGCGGATCGCGGTCTGGGAATACGATCCGGGCCGCAACACCTCTTCGTTCGTCTACACGGTGGCCGAGATCGGTACCGCCATCGGCCTCGACGATGCCTTCTGGGGACAGCTCGACGTCGACGCCCTGCTGAGCGCCGGCGAGCAGATCGTGTTCAGCGTGGCGCCCGTCACCTCGGCCGCTTCGGGTGCGACACTCCTCGACGGCGGTGAGATCTTCGTGTGGGATGGCGTCGGGGCGGCGAGCTTCCTGATGCACGGCGGCCACCTCTGGGACACGGCCTTCGATGTGCGCGGGACGTTCGATCTGGAGAGCGAGAACGTGAATGCGCTCGAGGCGTTGGCCGTACCCGAGCCGGGTGCCGGGGTGCTGCTGGCCGGCGCAGTCGCCGCGATCGTGGCGATGCGCCGGCGAAGGCGTGCGGTCGTGCGCCTCGCGCTGCTGGTGTTGGCGCTCGCCGTGGCGGCGCCCGCGCCTGCGTACGAGACGGGCGCCCAGACCTCGCGCGCCGTGCTGGCCGGCTACGCCGACCTGCTCGCGGCGATCGACGCTCTGCCCGAGGCGGCTCGCGGAGGGCTCGCGGCGCCCGTCGAGGCCTCCGAGGCCCAGTACCGGATGTTCAACCAGTGCACGGCCATGGCGCGGCTCGAGGAATTCGTCGCCGCGGCCGAGTCGGCCCGCGAGAACGGTGTGGCGGGCGCCGCGGAGAGCCTGCGCAACCAGGGATGGACCCTGCGCCTGGCCATCCTGGCGACGCTTCCCCCGAGCCCCTGCTCCGACCCGGCGCTCGACCGCATGCCCCAGATCGCGATCCTGGAGTCCGACGACCAGCGCTTCTCGGCGCGGTTCGAACTCGGCCTGGCGCACCTCGAGACCCGCTCGGGGGAGGGGCAGGTCTGGACGCGACTGCGCGTGCCCGGCGCCTCGCCGCGGTTCGAGATTCCCGAGGGTGGGCCCGCGGTGCCCTGGGTGCATCGACTGCTCGCCATCCCGCAAGGCGCCACGCCACGGCTCACGGTCGAGACCGTGCCGGGCCGACGCTTCATGACGAACCTCTGGCCGCTCCAGGGTCAGGCGGCGATGGGCGACCGGCTCACCCCCGACGACTTCCCGGACGAGTTCCCGCCCGACGAGGTCTTCGACGACCCGCCCTTCGTCCTGGACCGCAGCCTCTACGAGACGGACGGCGAGGTCCCGCCCGGGCCACCCTGCAAGCTCGAGGTGATCGGCGAGACACGCGGTCTCCGCGTGGCGAGTCTCTCCTGCGCGGTCGGGACCTACAACCCGGTGAGCGACGTCCTCGACCTCTTCCAGGCCGTCGAGGTGGAGGTGGTCTTCGAAGGCGGTGGCACGGGCTTCCAGAATGACGGGCGCTACGCCGCCGCCTTCGAGAACGCCACGGGCGTGCCGGGCGACGCGGTGCTGAACCGGGACGCGGTGGCGCGACACCCGGGCAACCCGCGCGTATTCGTGCCCACCTGCCTCGGCGAGGAGCTGCTGATTGTCACCCACGAGGATCTGCGGACCGAGGCCGATGCGCTGGCGGCCCACAAGCAGTCCCGAGGCATCATCACGAACGTCCTCGAGTGGAACACGACGCTTCCCGGCACGGCGTCCAACGCTGTCGAGATCGCCGAGTTCCTGGGCGCGCGCTACGCCGAGTGCACGGTGCGGCCTTCGTACCTGCTGCTCTTCGGCGACGCGGAGTACGTGCCCACCTGGTACTGGCCGAACCCGCTCGGCTCGGCGGCGGTGATCGCCTCGGACTATCCCTACGCCTTCCTGTGGGACGATCCGGACCCCGACCTGCTGATGGACTTCGCAGTCGGGCGTCTCTCGGTGGACCCGGAGCACGCCCAGGGCGTCGTCGACAAGATCGTGGCGTACGAGGCGGCCCCACCCGATTTCGGCGACGACGCACCCTCCCCGTTCTTCTACGACACGGTGTCCCTGGCCTCGCAGTTCGAGTGCTGCGCCATCTCGGACGAGAACCACACGTTCCCCGACGGCACGGACCAGCGCGCCTTCGTCCCCGTGGTCGAGGAGGTGCGCGACCACCTCACGGGCCTCGGCATCGGTGTCGAGCGGATCTACAAAGAGACGATCGATTTCGGCTACATGGGCGACCCGACCCCCCTGTACTACTGGTGGGGCGATCCGCTCAAGGCCGCGTTGCTTCCGCCCTTTCCGTGGGCCGGCACGGGAGCCGACATCCTGGACGCCTTCGACGCCGGGCGCTTCCTCTTCATCCACCTCGACCACGGCAGTGCCTACGGCTGGTCGCATCCGAGCTTCAGCAAGGTCTCGGCGGCAGGCCTCACGAACGGGAACGAGCTGCCCTTCGTGCTCAGCTACAACTGCTCGAGCGGATACTTCGACAACGAGACCGACGGCGCCCCGAACGATCCCGACAACGACTACGCCTTCGGCTACGAGTCCTGGGTGGAGAGCATCATCCGGAACCCCGACGGCGGCGCCATCGGCGCCGTGGCGGGAACGCGCACGACCTTCGGCCACGGGAACATCATGATCAAGGGGACGGTGGACGCGGCCTTCCCGAACCTCGACCCCTTGTTCGGTGCCAACCTCCCGCGACGGCGTCTCGGCGACATGTTCAACTCGGGGCGCAACTACATGATCGACCAGTACGGTTGGAGCTCCGATACCCTTCGCCACCTGCTGCTCTACAACCTGCACGGCGACCCCACCGTGCGCATGTGGGTCGAGAAGCCGGTCGAGCTCCCCGAGCCGCCGGTGCTCATCGAAGAACGCCCGGAGTTCCTGGACGTCTTCTTCGCCGTCGAAGGCGCCGTGATCACGGCCTGGCAGGAAGGGGCCGAGGGCCCGATTCCTGTCGGACGCGGCGTCGTCTCCGACGGAGTCGCGCGCCTCGAGTACGTGGTGGCTCCCGATGCGGCCATGCCGCTCCAGCTCGCCGCAGGGGGCGAGGGTCTGATCGGCGCCCCGCTGGCCGTTGTCTCGGTGGCC
>CAYYUT010000076.1:0-10050 GCA_964474935.1 uncultured Spirochaetales bacterium | reverse complement strand
CGAGGGTCCGACCGAGGCGACCGAGCTTTCCAGCGACCGCGCCCGGCCCCCCGAGCGCCCGCAGCGCCAGACGCCAGGCCGGGTCGGTATGTCGCACGGAGCGCGGGGAACTGCGCTCTTGGTCGGAAGCTTCGGCCATCTCGGCCGCGAGGATATCACGGCCCGCCGGGGATGGGCCCTGGCGGGGGCGCGCCGGCCCATCGCTCCGATACCCTCGCGTTCGGTCGCCGACAGGCCCGCGTTCGGACGGGGAGGATCGATGCAGATCAACGGGATCGCGCACGTGATGCTGACCGTGACCCGCTTCGAGGTCGCCCGGGAGTTCTACGGGAAGGTTCTCGGGTTCCTCGAGTTCAAGCCGGTCATCGATGGCGACGGGATGTACTACTGCCTCGGCGGTCGCACGGCGATCGGGATCCAGCGCGGGCTCCCGCCCTTCACGGAAGAGCGTTTCGAGCAGTCGCGCGTCGGGCTCCATCATATCTGCCTGCGCGCACGATCCCGTGAGGACGTCGACGCCTTCCATGCGTTCCTCGTCGAGATCGGCGCCGAGGTGGTGCACCCGCCCCAGGAGGATCCCTGGGCGCCCGGTTACTACTCGGTGCTGTTCGAGGATCCGGACGGGATCCGGCTCGAGATGAACCACGTGCCGGGCCGGGGCCTGCTCGCCGACACCTGATCGGCTGGCGTGCCGCAGCGGAACGCTGACGGCCCCGGAGCCGGGCTCCGGGGCCGTGCCGCCGAGCGCGGCGAACCCTGTGGGCTCGGCCTAGCGACGCAGGAGTGCGAGCATCCCGATGCCGACGCCCATGAGCAGCGCCAGACCGGGCTCGGGCACCACGTCGGCCGTGAGCTCACCGAGCACCACCGCCGAGTTCGACGGGCCCTGGTTGATCAACGAGATCCGCGAGATCGAATCGCCGTCGAGCGTCTCGCTCCCGAAAGTCGCGCCGAGCTCGAGCGAGAGGGTCTCGAAGGCCGTGTTCGAGATCGAGAGCGTCAGCTGGAGTCCGAGATTGGTGTAGACGAGTACCGTGCCGACCGCGTCGGCGAAGGTGGTGCCACCGGGAAACGAGGTCGACGGCGCGTTCGCCACCGACCCGGCATTGGTGCCCCGCAGTTGCAGCAGCACGGACGACACGGTGCCCGGATCGAAGAAGATGTCCGAACGCCCGGATCCGGTGACCCCATAGGCGCGGTTGTTGCCCGAGGTGATCCCGTTCGAGCTCGGCCCCCCCGCGTTGGCGATATAGAAGGGTCCCGCCGCGAAGAACAGCACCTCGCCGGCGTTCGGCGTCCCGCCGAGCACACCCGTCGCGAGGTTGGGGCCCCCGAAGGTGGTGACGGCCTCGAGCCCGTTCAGCACCGAAGCGTCCGGCTGGATGCCCGGACCCGAGGGACCACCGGGGCCGAAGAGGGTGGTGATCGGCACGGCCAGGGCCGGCTGGGCGAGCACGAGCGCTCCCGCGAACAAGACGACCGCGCGAGTGCCACGCGTGAGAGAGAACGATCCAGACACGAGTTCCTCCTTTGGGTGTCCGACCGGAGCGCCCCGGCGTCCACCACCCGGTGGACGCGAGGCGGGCTGCGCACGACGTGCACGCTGCCCGGCGCACGCTCCAGTCTCCTCCCGTTACGCTCGTGGGTCCCCGGTCGGATCCATCGGGTTCATCGGATCGGTGCGAGATGCGCTCGGGGCACGCGGGACGCCAAAGGAATGGCGAAGCGCTTGCCAGGGAGGGGCGAGCCACCGAAGCTAGGGTCAGCTCGCCGGAGGAAGCCGCACGTGTCGTCCAGCGGCCGACATCTCGCTCTCGTGACGATCCTGCTGGCTCTGTCCGCCACCGGCGCGGCGCACGCCGACGGCGCCGACACGCCCGTCGCCGAACCTTCACCGCTCCGACGCGCGCTCGACACGTTCAAGAACAATCCCCTCGGCAGCTTCTATCTCGAGATGATCGGGCGCTACGAGTTCGCCGACATCGACGACGTGCGCGACTCACACGCCCTCACCCTGCGCACCGTGCTCGGCTTCGGCAGCCGCACCTGGCATGGCTTCTCCCTGCTCGTCGAAGGCGAGAGCGTCCTGGCCGCCGACGCCGATTGGTACTTCGACGGAACCGGAGCGCCGACCGGACGTTCGCTGGTCGCCGACCCCGAGGACACCGACCTGAATCAGCTCTATCTCGACTACTTCCACGACGAATGGACCAGCGGGTTCCGGATCGGCCGGCAGGAGATCGTTCTCGACGACGCCCGTTTCATCGGCAACGTGGCCTGGCGCCAGAACTTCCAGAGCTACGACGCCGTGCGGCTGAGGACAGGTCTCGGGCGCAAGGATCTCGTGATCGAGTACCTCTACCTCGACGAGGTTCGGAGGATCTTCGGCGACCGCGGACGTCAACCGGACTTCGACTCCGACTCGCACGGCGCACGCGTCCGCTACACCGCGTTCGATGGCCTCGAGATCGTCGGCTTCTCCTACCTGCTCGACTTCCGGAACTCGCCCACGAACTCGGCCGCCACCTACGGAGTGCGCGCGAGCGGCGAGATCGAGCTCGACGAGGTCTGGGCGCTGGACTGGAGTCTTTCCTACGCCCATCAGTTCGACTTCGGCGTGAATCCGCTCGACTACGACACGGGCTACGTCTGGAGCAGCGCCAGCCTCGCGCATGCCACGCTCGGCGCTCTCACCGTCGGCTTCGAGCTGCTCGGAAGCGACGGCGGCGACGCCGTGTTCGTGACGCCGCTCGCTACGGCCCACGCCTTCAATGGCTTCGCCGATGCCTTTCTCGACAACGGAGGGCCGGGAGGGCTGCGCGACGCGTTCGTGAAGCTCGCTCCCGAGCTTCCGTGGAAGCTCGAGAGCTTCGTGACCGTTCATTGGTTCCAGAGCGACGACCGGTCCGACAGCCTCGGCTGGGAGATCGACGCGGTCGTCGCGCGCCCGATCGGACGCTACGTGCAGGTGCTCGCGAAGACCGCCTACTTCGACGCCCGCAGCGGGGGCGCGCGAAGCGACGTCTTCCGCGCCTGGCTCCAGCTGAGCTTCGCGTTCTGAGGCATCGGTCGTGCGCATTCGGCTCCGGCGGTTGCGACGCGGATCGCGGCGCAGGCATCCACGATCCCCGGCCGGCTCGCCCCACCATGGCCGGACCGACTCGTCTGTCGCAGGAGCGCGACCACCTCGTCGGGTCGGAGCCCCGGAGCCCGCTCCAGTAGAAGCGCCACGGCGCCCGAGACGTGGGCGGTGGAGAGCGAGCTCCCCGACACGAAGCGGTAGCGGGCGCCCGGAGCCGTCGTGACCACCTCGTCGCCCGGCGCCGCCACGAGCTGCTCGACGCCGATCGCCGCCGGAGCCTCGCGGGCCTCTTCGGAGCCGAGCACCGCGAGCACGCCCGGGATCGAGGCCGGAAAGCTCGGCTTGCCCGAATCGGCGGCGGCCACGACGACCACCCCACGCCGCAGCGCGGCCTCGACGAGACGTGCCAGCAACGGATCGGAGGGCCCCGCGAGACTGAGGTTGAGGACGTCGGCCCGCGAGTCGAGGGCCCAGTCGATCGCGCGCGCGATCGTCCAGCTGCTGCAGCGCGCGCGTTCGTGGTCCGGCTCGGCCTGCCAGCAGGCCTTGGCCGCCATCAGCTCGGCCTCGGGCGCCACACCGTAGATGCCGACGCCGTTGCCGTCGCGCGCGGCGATCACACCGGCCACCGCAGTGCCATGCAGATCGGCCGAGAAGGTCCGTTCGCCGCGCTCGACGAAGTTCCGGGCCACGCGGATCCGCGCCTCGAGATCCGGGTGATCGACATCGACCCCGGTGTCGACGACGGCCACGCGCACGCCCCGACCCTTCGACCAGCGGTGGGCGAAGTCGGCGCGGATCGCGGCCGCCCCGTGCTGGAGGCCGGCATAGGGATCCGAGCCCGGGGAGGGCTCGGCCGCTTCGCCCGGGCCGATCTCGGCCAGGCCCTCGAATCCCTGGTTGCGCTGGACGAGCTCGACACCGGGCTCGCTTGCGAGGGCGGCGACGACATCGGCGATCGATCGCTCCGCGGGCACCTCGAAGACCACGCAGTGGATACCGACCGACGCGAGCGGAAAGGCCCCGGCGAGCTCGATGTCGTGGTGCCGGGCGAGACGGCGCGCCATGTCGCGGCGGAGGGCCGGAGCCACCAGCGGCAGGGCCACGATGATCTGGCGCTCCCGCAGCTGCTTGGGAGGCGTCCCGGCCCGGCTGACGGACGGCGTCCCGGGCGCACCGGCACAGCTGGCGACCAGCGCTGCGAGCGCGATCACGTTCCCCACGATGCGGCACGACGCCCACCGCGCGGCCGTCGGTCTCACGGGGCCAGCGCCTCCGCCAGCCGCACGCGTTCACTCGCCCGGAGCGTGGCGAGCGCATCGGCGAGCGAGGCCTCGGCGCCGAGCGCCGCCGAATAGACCCCGCGCGGCGACGGGCCGTCGACCAACGCGAGATCGGCCTGGAGGAGCAGCGAGCGCATCTCCGCCTCGGTCGCCTCGGGCGCGAACACGAGCTGGAGCCGCACCGTCGCAGACGCCGTGGCGGCCGCTGGAGCGCTGCGTGTCTCGAAGGCGCCGTCGCCCTGCGGCGCGGGAGTCTGGAGCAGCAGCGCCCCGAGCCCCGCCACGGCCAGCGACTCGACCCCGATCACCCAGCGCGTCGGGGTCGAGAGCCCGGCGAGCCAGGCGCGGAACGCGCCCGGGCGGGCCGCCGGCGAGCGCTGCGCCCGGTCGCGTCCCGCCTCGGCGGCATCGATCCGCGCGAGCACCGCGGCCAGGCGTTCGTCTCCGGGCGTCCAGGCCCGTTCGCGATCCTCGACCCATCGCGCTCCGACCTCGCGGAGCCGCTCGACGTCGAGACGGCAGGCCTCGCATCGATCGAGATGCCGGCCGACGCGCGAAGCCTCGGCATCGTCGAGGGTCTCGTTCGCGTACCAGGGGAGCAGCTCCGCTACCCGCGCGTGCTCGCTGGCTCCATTCGATGTCCCGCTCATCACCATGCCTCCGTCACCAGCTGGCCGTGTCCCACCCGCACGCACGCTGGAGCTGCCGGCGTGCATGAAACATGCGCGTCTTCACCGTGTTCACGGGACACCCCACGACCTCGGCGATCTCGGCGTAGGAGCGTCCCTCGAAGAAGGTGAGCTCCACCACCGCCCGCTGCTCGGGTGTGAGGGCATCGATCGCCCGGGCGAGCGCACGCAGCTCGGCACGACCCACCAGGGCTCGCTCCTCGTCGTGGACACGCGAGCCCTCGACCCGTTGGTCGAGCTGCGCGAGGTCGCCCGCGGTGCGGTCGTGCCGTCGCGTCTTCTCGAGCGCCTTCAGAGCCTTGCGATGCGCGATGCCGAGCAGCCAGGTCGAGACCCGCCCGCGTCCGTCGAAGCTCGCCGCGCGCTCCCACACCACCCACATCACGTCGTCGAAGACCTCCTCGATCAGCTCCGGTCTGCCGAGCATGCGCCAGAGGTACCCCCCGATCCGGCGGCTGTAGCGGTGGTACAGCTGCTCGAAAGCCAGGCGGTCCTTCGCGGCGACCCGCTCGATCAGCTCGAGATCGTCTTTCTCGGGCTCCCGCAGGACGTTCCTCCCTCTCCCTCTCCGTCTCGGTCTCGGCTCGGGCGATCGGGCTCGGCGGCTGCGCCCCGACCCTTCCGATCTCTGGGTCCGGGCTGGGCGACCTCGGGTCCCCGTCCGGTAGATCCCGCCAGGCCCTGCGGAGGTTCAATCGCGCTCGTCGGAAGTCCAGCCTCACCCCGGGTCTGGGAGGACGCCGCCAGCATGCGCCGCAGGCTCGCCAGCCCCCGCCGGATGCCCGATTTGACCGTCCCGAGCGGCGCATCGAGGCGCTCGGCGATCTGCCGGTGGCTCAGCTCCTCGAAGAACGAGAGCTCGAGGAGCAGGCGCTGGCGGGGCGCCAGCCGCTCGAGCGAATGCTGCACCCACCGGGCGCGCTCCCGGTCGAGGGCAGATCGCAGCGGCTCCTCGCCTGCGACGGCCGCGGGGAAGGCCTGGCTGGCCACCGCCGCGCGCCCGCGCTGGGCCCGCGTCATCCTCCGCGCCTGATCGATCGCCCGACTGCGCGCCAGCACCGACAGGAAGGCGAAGGCGCTCCCGCGCGCCTCGTCGAAGCGGGGGGCCGACTTCCAGAGCTCGAGGAAGGCATCGCCCGCTGCCTCTTCGGCGTCCGATCGGGTCCTCAGGATCGATCGGCAGACGGCCATCACGGCTCCCCGGTGGCGACGAACCAGGAGATCGAGCGCTTCGGCGTCGCCGTACGCGATCCTCTGGATCAGGCGCGCATCCTCGCTCGAGACCCGGCGTCGTTCGTCCCCTCGTTGCACGGTCGGGTAGGTCCCGAGCGCGCCACCCGAGGTTCAACGCAGACGACGTCGACGTGCTGGCCGCCGCCATCGTCCACGGGAGCGGATCGGAGACGGGGGTCAGACGACGAGACGGCGGGCGTAGTGAGCCGCACCGAGGAGCGGCGTGCGCGGGTTGAGCGACACGTAGACGTCGATCCCGCGCAGGAAGTTCGAGAATCGCCCCTTGTTGCCGAAGCCGAACATGAAGCTGCCGTCGGCCAGCGCCGGAAGCAGCTTCGGGGCGATGCCCCCGCCGAGGAAGACGCCGCCGGTGGCCATGCACCGGAGCGCCATGTTGCCCGCTTCGGCGCCATAGAGATTCGCGAAGTGGTCGAGCGCCGCCTCGCACAGCCGGTCGTCGTGGGCGAGACCGACCTGGGTGATCACCACGTTCGGGTCGTCCGCCGCGGCGAGCTGCTTCGCGACCGTCGGCGACTCGGGCGCGAAGCCCGTGTCGCGCAGGAAGCCGTACACGTTCGACAGACCCGGCCCCGAGAGGATGCGTTCCCAGCTCACGTGGCCCTCGAACTTCCGGCGCAGGTAGCGGAGCAGCTCGATCTCCTCGTCGGTCTGGGGTGCGAAATCAGCGTGGCCGCCCTCGCTCGCGATCGGATGATGGGTCTCCCCGTCGAAGTAGAGCATGGCCTCGCCGAGTCCCGTGCCCGCCGCGATCACGGCGACGTTGCCGCGCAGGGTCTCGCGCTCGCCCTCGTTCAGGGTGGCGAGCTCCTCGGGCTGGAGGTAGAGCATTCCGTAGGCCATGGCCTCGAGGTCGTTCAGCAGCTTCACGCGCGGCGCATGCGACGCCACACCGAGGCTCGCTTCACTGGTCTCCCAGGGCAGGTTCGTGGCACGCACGCGTCCGTCGATCACGGCGCCCGCGATCCCGAAGCAGGCCGCCTCGGGATCGGGCTCGGCGTCGTCGGCCAGGAACTGCTCGACGATCTCCTCGAGCGAGCCGTGATCGCTGCTCGGATAGCGCGTCGAGCGGACCTCGCGGACGTCCTCCCCCTCGACCTCGAAGAGGGCGAGCACAGTCTTGGTGCCGCCGATGTCGCCGGCCAGGATCACGCCTCGGTCTCCGGAGCGAGCTTCGCCGCGGCGGCCTCGTCGAGCATCCAGACCAGCTCGCCCTCGGTGGGCGCGACGAGCTGCGAGGGCAGGCGACGCGGCGCGCGCGCACCCTCCAGCACCTCGGCGAGCACGGCCGCCTTGTCGTCGCCCGCCACCAGGAACGTCACGGCGCGGGCCGCGTTGATCAGGCCGGCCGTGAAGGTCATGCGATCGGCGCCGAGCTTCGGCACGGGGTTGGCCACCACCCAGCGCTCGTCCACCACGAGCGCCTGGGTGTCCGGGAAGAGCGACGCCGTATGACCGTCGGCCCCCATGCCGAGCAGGATCCAGTCGAACCGCGGCGGGGGTCCGTCCTGATCGACGCCGACGGCCCGCGCGAGCAGCCGTTCGTACTCGAGGGCGGCGGCGTCGAGGTCGGGGGCGTCGGCAGTCATCCGGTGGATCTGCTCGGCGGGCACGGGCACCCGGGCGAGCAGTGTCTCCGACGCCATGCGGTAGTTCGAGTCGGGGTGGTCGGGCGGCACCGCGCGCTCGTCTCCCCAGAACACGTGGACGCGGCTCCAGTCGATCTCGTCGCGGAGCGGCGGCTCGGCCAGACGGGCGAACATCCGGCGCGGCGTGGAGCCTCCCGAGAGCGCCACCACGAAGCGCCCGCGCGCCCGGATCGCCTGGGTCGCCCGACGCGCGAACTCCCGGGCGGCCGCGTCGGCCAACGCTCCCGCGTCGGAATGGCGCTCGATCCGGCGGCTCATCGCCGCAGCGCCTCGGCCATTTGTCGGGCCAGCCCGAGGGTGTCGGCGAAGATCGGGTCCCGGAAGAGCTTGCGGAGCTGACCCACCACCACCTCGGAGCGTTCGGGCGGGGGCAGGGCGAGATAGCGCCGATGCTCCTGGGAGCTCTCGTAGTAGAAGGTGAGCCGCCGACCCTCGGCCCGCTCGAACACGGCCGAATCGCCCCCGTCGGGGCCGTCCCAGCGGATGCGCAGCTCCCGGATCCTCGGATCGCCTTCCTTCAGGCGATGGACGTGGACGTAGATCGGACCGTGATCCGATTCGAATCCCCAGGTCACCTGGACGTCGGGCTGCACCTTCCCGCCCGACGCGCGCCACCCGAGCAGTCGCGACAGCCAACCGATCAGGAGCCAGGCCTGCGGGAGGGCGTGCGGCGTGTGGACGATCGATACCTCGCGGATCCGATCGAGGGCGCCGGGCGCGATCTTCGGATCGAGGGCCTGGCTCACGAGCCGGCGCAATGGCTTCAGGCGACGCCAGGCCAGGTCGGACACGAACTGCTTCGGTCCGGCGCCGGCCAGATAGTCGGCGGCGGCGATCGCGCCGGCCACGGGGTCCGGCCAGCCCATGCTGTCGTAGATCACCTGGTTGGCCATCGGGGCCAACGCACCGAACATCTCGTTGCGGGTGCTCGGGGGCTCGTGCGGGATCCACCAGAGCGCGGTCGGCAGGTCGCCGAGGAGGAGCGACCGGACGATCGTCGGCAGACGATGCAGCTCCTTCGGGTGCGCGGCCATCGTGACGTGCTCGGAGCAGATCTGTCGGCCGCCGTCGCCCAGATGGCAGAGCGCCGACACGTAGGCTTCGAGCGCGTCGCCCGGTCCGCTCTCGCCCACCAGCAGCAGGACCCGGGACGGGTGGCGCTCGACGATCTCGGCGATGTCGCGCGGCACATCTTCGGCCTCGGCCTGATCGGCGCAGTAGATGACCAGGTTCGACATGCAGGCGCGGGTCAGGGTCTCGCTGCCCGGCGGACCCTGCTTCCAGAGCTGACGCAGCTCGCGATCGATCGCCGCGACGTCGACCAGATGGGTCCCGCCCGTGATGCGCTCGAGGCCCGAGGGGGAGGCGTCGCTCAAAGCGTCCTCCAGCGGCGCCCCTCGGCTTCGACCATCTTCTCGGCTTCGACGGGCCCCCAACTTCCCGCCGGGTACTCGGGGAGCCAGCGGGTGCCCTGACCCTCCCAGCGGTCGAGCAGGTTCTGGACCCATCCCCAGGCCACCTCGACGGCGTCTCGTCGCATGAAGTGCGTCGCGTCACCGGCCATCACGTCGAGCAGGAGCCGCTCGTAGGCCTCGGGCGACCGGCCCCCGAAGGTGTCGCCGTACTGGAAGTCCATCTTCACGGGGAAGACGCGGACCTTGGCGCCCGGGAGCTTGCTGCTGATGCGGAGCGAGAGTCCTTCGTCCGGCTGGATCCGGAACGCGAGCACGTTCGGCTCGAGCGGCGACTCGCGGCTGACGTTGAACAGGATCGGAGGGACTTCGCGGAACTGCACCGCGATCTCGCTGGCCCGCTTCGGCATGCGCTTGCCGGTCCGGATGTAGAAGGGCACACCCGCCCAGCGCCAGTTGTCGATGAACACCTTCAGGGCCACGAAGGTCTCGGTGGTGGAGGCGGGTTTGACGCCGTCCTCACGCCGGTAGCCGGGCACGTCAGCGCCCCGATGTACCCCCGGGCCGTACTGGGCGCGCACCACGTTCGAGTCGACCTCGGCGCCGACCACGGGGCGCAGGCAGTCGAGCACCTCGATCTTGCGGTCGCGCACGACGGCCGCCCCGAGCGCCCAGGGCGGCTCC
>CAYYUT010000075.1:0-10167 GCA_964474935.1 uncultured Spirochaetales bacterium | reverse complement strand
GCCGGGATCTCGTGGCCGCCGGGATCGCCGGACCCGCCGTCGGCCGGGCGCTCGACCGGATCCGGGCGGCCTTTCTCGCCGGCGAAATCGACTCTCGCGAGGAGGCGCTGGTGCTGGCGGCCGAGCTCGCCCGCCGTCGATCCCGTCGGGCGCGTTGATCGGACGGCGACGATTGCTCATATTCGAGCCGCGTCGCGGCGCGTGGCCCCCGCCCGCGACACCCGGACACCCCGGATCGGCTCCAACCCCGGATCCGCCGGCCGGGCCGGCCGAGACCGCGCTACACGGCGCCAGACGGTGCGCGATGGCGCCATGCCGCGTCAGGAGGCTGCACGAGCAAATGAACCAGGCATCCACCGGCTCTGGCCCGAGCGGCACAGCCGCCTCGGAACCGCTCGGCTTCGACGGCGGGTCGAGCTACGCCGTCAAGCTCCCCACGTTCGAGGGTCCGCTCGATCTGCTGCTCCACCTGATCCGTCTGAACGAGGTCGAGATCACCGCGATCCCGGTGGCCTCGATCTGCGAGCAGTACCTCGCGTACCTGGAATGGATGCGCGAGCTCGAGATCGACCTGGCGGCCGAGTACCTGGTGATGGCCGCGACGCTCGCCTGGATCAAGTCGGGCATGCTCCTCCCGCCGTCCGGCGACGAGGAGACGGAAGAGGGGCCCGATCCGCGCGAGGCCCTCGTGCGGCGGCTGCTCGAGTATCAGCGCTTCAAGCAGGCCGCCCAGGACCTCGACGACCGTCCTCGCCTCGGACGCGACGTGTTCGCCAGCGTACCGCCCCAGCCGGACCCGCCCGACGAGGCCACCCGTGAGATCGCGGCCGATCTCTCCGATCTGCTCGGGGCCCTGCGGGATGTGCTCCGACAGACCCCGCATTCGGGGGCGGCGCACGAGCTCTTCCAGGAGCCCATCACCGTCCGGGAGCGGATGGTCGCGATGATGGATGCGCTCGGGACGAGCGACTCGCTCGAGTTCGAGGCCCTGCTGCGATGCGGTCGCGACGAAGCACCGACCCGGCCGTTGGTGATCGCGACCTTCCTCGGGATCCTCGAGCTGGCCCGGCTGGGGGTGCTCGCGCTCTATCAGGGACGGAGCGAGGTGGGTGCGCCCGAGGGTCCGATCCACGTGCGTCGCCGCCAGGAGGGCGAGACCTGGAACGACCGCGTCTCGGAGTGGATGTGAGGAGAGACGTCGATGGACCGCGATGACAAGCGACGCCTGGTGGAGGCGCTGGTGATGGCGTCTCCCGAACCGATCTCGGCCGCCCGGCTCGCCGCGGTCGTTCCCTACGGAACGCCGGCCGTGATGAGCGAGATGGTGACGGAGCTGAACGCTCTCTATGCCGAGTCCGAACGTGCCTTCCGGATCGACGAGGTGGCCGGTGGCTACCAGATGCGCACGCTCGGCGAGTTCTCCCCCTACCTGCAACAGCTCCACGCCCAGCGGCCCGCACGCCTCTCGCGCGCTGCCCTGGAGACCCTGGCGATCATCGCCTACCGGCAGCCGGTGACCCGCGCCGAGGTGGAGGAGGTGCGGGGCGTCGACGTCGGGGCCGTCCTCCGGAGCCTCGTCGAGCGCAAGCTCGTCCGGATCGCCGGACATCGCGAGGTGCCCGGACGACCGATGCTCTATGCGACGTCGAAGCGCTTCCTCGAGGTGTTCGGGCTCGCCTCCCTGCGCGATCTCCCCACCCTGCGCGAGATCGAGGAGCTGCTGGGCGCGGACGAAGGGGTCGAGGCGAGCCGGCCCTCGGCCGAAGCGGCCGACGATGCCGAAGCGGGTAGGGCGTACCAGGCGTCTCCGGCCCTCGACGACGCGGGAGACGTCGGACCGGACGACGACGAGGCCGTCGCCGCGCCGCCGCCCACCACCCACTAGCCGTCGATCGTTCCGATTCGCGAGCGTCTCCAGAAGATCCTGGCCCGCGCCGGCGTGGCCTCTCGGCGCCGTGCGGAAGAGCTGGTGCGGGCGGGTCGCGTCTCGGTGAACGGGCGCGTGGCAGCCCTCGGCGAGTCTGCCGACCCCGACCACGACACGATCACGCTCGATGGGCAGCCCCTCGCCGCCGAAGCCCGAAGCTACTGGCTCCTGCACAAGCCGCGGGGCGTCGTGACCACGGCGAGCGACCCCGAGGGCCGACGCACGGTGCTCGACCTCGTGCCCGATCGATCGGTGCGGCTCTTCCCGGTGGGGCGGCTGGATCGCGACACCGAGGGTCTCCTGCTCCTGACCAATGACGGGGAGGTGGCGCAGGCCCTGCTCCACCCCTCCCTCGAGACTCCGAGGGTCTACCGGGTATCGGTGCGGGGACGACTCACGGAGCAGGCCGCCGAGCGACTGGCGAGCGGCGTCGAGCTCGAGGAGGGCATCACGCATCCGGCGCGGGTGGGACGGCTCCACGTGGATGCGGAACGAGACATCACCCGCTTCGAGCTGACGCTCCACGAGGGGCGCAAGCGACAGATCCGTCGTTCCCTCGAGGCGCTCGGCTATCCCGTCGTGCGCCTGGTGCGCATCCGGATGGGGCCCCTGCGGCTCGATCGCCTGCCTCTCGGCCGGGCACGTCCACTGCGACCGGACGAAAGGCGGCAACTCCTCGCCTATGTGCGCGCGCGACGCCGCTGAGCGGCGTGGTCTCAAGCTGTTTCGCTCCCGTTCCGATTTCCTGACATGCGGCCTGCCCCGGAGGCAACAGCATGTCGGTACGACCCCGCCTCGGTTCACTCGCAGCGATCCTCGCGTGCATCGCCATGGGCGTGGTGTCTCCGCGAGCCAGCGCCGATCCGGCTGCCGTGGCGCCCGGAGGCGACGACGCCAAGCGTTCGTTCGCGCGCTTCACCCAGAAGTGGCTCGACCACATCCCCGAGCGCATGCACGACGCCAGTCCGAGTCCGGGCATCCAGTACTATTCGGCGGCGCCCGGCGCCAAGCTCGAGGTGCGCCCCACCGGCCACGCGGTGCGTCCGTTCGTCGGGATCCTCCGCTACAAGGAGCGATTGCACAGCTGCCCCGGCCAGCGCCGCAGCAATTGCGCAGTCGAGCGCGTGACGAACGTCACCGAGATCTTCTCGCTCGAGAACGGTCGCTGGAAGTACTGAGGCGCGTTCCTCGGGGCGGCCGGCGCGAGCGGCAGGCGACTGGCAGCTGCGAGCCCATACGCGGGTCCGCGCTCGGGAAAGTGCGTCGGTGAGCATTCGCGCGCTCGCCGGACGGGACGACCAACTGCCGATTCTCGTGGGGTTTTGCATTGATCCGCGGTCGTCGGGCGGCCTATCATGGCGCTTCGCGAGAAGCGGAACATGTGGAAGACTCGCCCCCGGACACAGCTCGAGCACGGCCGTCGACCCGACGGTCGAGAGGATCGACGGGCTCACGCGACCCGCGAGACCCGAGCGGATCGGGTGCGGCGGCCGGACCCGGCCGTGCCGCACGGTCCGGGAAGCCGCGCCCGTCGTGCCTTCCGTGATGCCGTTCTCTGCCTGATCGGCGCCTTGCTGGCATCGCCTGCGGCGGCCGAATCGATCACCGGTGTCTGTCCCGACGGAAGCATCTTCATCGTGCAGAAGCGTTCGGCGATTC
The DNA here is from genome assembly GCA_964474935.1 of uncultured Spirochaetales bacterium. Classification (GTDB taxonomy): domain Bacteria; phylum Myxococcota_A; class UBA9160; order UBA9160; family JAFDDA01; genus CAYYUT01. The sequence continues at coordinate 6,581 of CAYYUT010000075.1, read as the reverse complement.
CGTGTCGCAGGGCCAAGCGGGTCGAGCCCGGCGAGATGCCTCCGATGCGGCCCGAGTACCTCCCGCGGCCCTATACGTGGGAGGTCTACCGCCAGAACGAGAATCCGAACAATCCCTACAACCTTCTCGAGGCAGCCGAGCAGATGCGGGAGCTCGGCGGCTTTCCGCAGTCGCTGCGTGCACCCCAGGCCGCGCCGACGCCGCAGGCCGGTCCAGCGACCGCGCCTCCCGCGGTGGCCACGACCCCGGTGGCGCCGCGCGGATTCTCGGCCGGGGCGGGAGAGCCGGCCGGCGCGTCGGCCGCCGATACCTGGCAGCTCGCGCTGAGCGACGGGGAGCTGCGGGATCTCTTCCTGATCGTCGAGTTCGCCCAGGAGCAGGTGCCGGCGCGCTTCGTCGAGAGGCAACGGGCGGGGCAGCCCGGGCTCGAGGTGTCGTTCGCGCATTCCTTTGCCTTCGATCAGCGCATCGAGGAGACGTCCAATTCCTTCGAGCCGCGCCGTGCCTTGCTCTTCTCGGTGATCGCACGCGGCCCCGAACGCTTCGACCCGAATCTGACCCTCGTCCAGGGTCATCTCAGCTTCCAGCCCCGCGCGGGCGATCCGGAGCAGCTCGGTGTGCTGATGGGGGAGATGGGACCGATCGGCGACGAGGACGTGATCCTCGGCTACCTCGTGTTGCCTCCCCAGATGGACCTGTCCGAGCCCATCGATCTCTACTGGAACGATCGTCAGCTCACCGCCACCTTCCTGCCCTGAAGCACGGCGGGTCGCGCGCTCCGTGGAGGGCAGCGGACCCTCTGGCCCGGGCCGTTCGGGCGGCAGTTCGTGGTGGCGAGGGGCCCGGCGTGTCCCACCCCGGGAAGCCATTCTGCCGTCGCACCCGTCTCCCTTCGAAGGCCTCGACACACACGCCGCTGGCCGCGCGTGGCGCTCGGCGCCGTCGGGCCAGGGCGTCCGGGCGGCGTTCCGGTGGCGCGTCGTGGCCTGGAGCCAGATCCGCGGAGCCACCGGAACGAACGCCGACGATCGAGAACGAACTCCCGGGAGGGGTGCCGGCGGGAGTGCTAGCGGCGCGGGAAGGTGAGGTAGAGCTGGGTGTAGTAGAGGGTCCCGTCGGCGGCGCGCGCGATCCCGATCCCGGTCGCGTTGTAGGCGGGCGCGGCCAGGTTCTCGTAGTGTGCCGGCGAGGCGATCCAGCCGTGCAGCACCTCGTGGTTCGGCCGGGGCCGGTTGGTCATCCCGACGTTCTCGCCCGCGAGGGTGAAGCCGTGAAGCCCTCCGGCCTGGATCCGGTCGACCGGGTTCAGGCCATCGGGCGACACGTGGGCCAGGTAGCCCCGTTGGGCCATGTCCGCGCTGTGGCGACGCGCGACCGCGTCGAGCGCGCGCGAGCGTTCGAGCGGGACCAGATGGCGACCGGCGCGCCAGGCGTTCACCGATTCGTGGAGCTGGCCCTCGAGGCTGGTGAGCCCGCGCACGTCACCCGAGAGTCCCAGCTCCGCACCGCTCGCCACCAGCGGCCGAAGCACTGCCAGCGCCAGCCACAGACCGACCAGGAATGCCACCGCTCCGACAAGGCTGCGAGGCACGACCATGCCTACTCGATGATCTCGCGACGGGCGAGCTTGCCGCGCTCGTAGAACGACCGCTGGTCGACGACGCCATCGCCGTCGGTGTCCTCTTCGATCCGCACCGGACGCTCCTTGGCGTCGAACCAGGTGATCCGCTCGGAGCGTCCGTCACCGTCCCGATCCTCCTCCTCGCGGAGCAGCCGGCCCGCGTCGTAGAAGGCGGAGCGATCCCGGAAGCCGTCCCGATCGCTGTCCTGGTCGTGCCGGGCGATCTGGCCGCCCCGGTAGAAGGTCCAGGTATCCACCGCGCGGTCGCCGTCGCTGTCGGCGCGCCGCCGATGCAGGTCGCCCGCCTGGTACTCGGTCCAGGCGTCGATCACCCCGTCCTGGTCGCTGTCCTCCTCGATCGCCGCCAGCAGGCCGGTCTCGGGCTCGTAGTGGACGATCCGATCGGCCGCGCCGTCGGCATCCTCGTCGAAGACTTCGCGCACGAGGGTGCCCTGCTCTCGGTAGATCCAATGGTCGATGCGTCCGTCGCCGTCGCGGTCGACGATGCGATGGGCACGCTGGCCGGGCTCTTCGTGGGCGGGTCGGGCCGCTTCGACCGCGGGAACGGGCGTGGCCGGGGCAGGCTCGGGACGCGCCGCGACCCGCGGCGAGGGCGCCTCTCCCGAGCGCAGCGCGGCGAGCTCGTCGGCAATGCTCATCCGGACGGGATTCGGCGCGGGCCGGGCCTGGTTGCCGGCGCCGCTGGCCGACGAGGTCGGCCGGCTCGCGCTGGTCTGTCCGAGCTGCTGCTCGAGGGCTTCGAGCTGGGCGCGCTCCCGGGCAGCCTGCTTCTCGGCGCGCGTGAGGGGCCGCTCGGGGGCCTCGGCCGCCTCCTCGCCGCCACCGGTGGCGGCCTCGTAGGCCTTCGTCACGGGATAGGCGCCGGCCCCGGCGGGTGCTTTGATCCAGTTCGGCACCTCGGGGTTGTTGTCGGTCTGACGGTCGCTGTAGATCTGGGTGCGCGAGCCCCCGAGCGAGACGGCACCGCCACCGCCGCCCGTGCCCATCGGGACCGCCTCGCCCGGCATGATCACCCGCGCCGATGCGCCAGTGTCGTAGACGGGCATGCGCTCCTCGATCACGCGCGTCTTGCCGGTGTTGCCGCAGGCCGAGACGAGCGGCAGACCGAGTGTGCCGAGGAGGGCCAGCGCGTACGCGAGACGGGTGGGGCGGTTCGATGTCGCGGGTACAGCCACGCCCGTCCTCGCTGCAAGAAGCGTGCGAGCCCAGCCCGCGCTCCGAATGGGGCGGCGCTTCGGGCGCCGCCATCGAGGCTTGGAGCCGCGGCTGCCGATCGTCTGCTCGCAACGCGTGCGCAACTCCTCGGGTCGCGAGGGAAGCGACGTTCCCAATCGGCCCGAGCCGTTTCCGGCGCCGGCCGTCGGGGTCGGCACCCGCGGGTCTCCGGCCAGCCGAGGCGCGGTTCGAAGCGGATGTCAGCGGTGGCGGTCGCTCGCGTCCGGCGCTTCGGGCGTATCTTCGCCGCTACCGCCCAGACGTCCGATGGCGAGGGTGATCGCGAGCCCGGCAAGGATCAGTCCCAACGCCGCGCCCATCTGGCCCGCCGAGGGCGAGAAGGCGCGAACCGGCCAGTCGTCGCGGTCGATCGCTGCGAGGTTCCCCGCCGTCACGACCTGACACTTGACCGTGTCGCCCGGGAGCGGTTCGACACCCTCCTGGAAGGGCCACAACCCCACCACCGCCCCGACCAGCAACCCCAGGAGGATCCCGAGCACCGGGCGGCGATGGTGGGCGAGGAGCCAACGCATCAGGTTGCTGACCGCGACGACGCCGATCACGACACCGAGCATGACGGGCACGACCACGTGCAGAGCGTCGGTCAGTCGGGCGAAGTCGATGCCGCTCGACGAGAGCGAGCCACGCACCTGATCGGCCGCGTCCAGGATCGGGACGTACTGGCCCAGCAAGAGCAGGAGATAGCCCCCGCTGATGCCGGGGAGCACCATGGCCCCGGCGCCCGCCAGACCGGCCAGTACGAGCATTCCGTAGGCGCGGTCGCCGTCGCAGGTCTCGGAGGCCGGGAGCCAGGCCATCGCTGCCATCATCAGGAAGGCCGGTACGGCGGCGAGGACGACCGAGGCGTTGGGGGGGCGCGCCAGGCGCCAGACCAGGGGCACGCCGCCGAGGGTCAGGCCGATGAACAGGCTGTACATGATCCAGCGTTGCTCGACGACGAGATCCTTCACCGGACCCGCCAGCAGCAGGATGCCCCCTGCCGCGGAGGCGACGATGCAGGCGAGCACCAGCAGCGACGGCAGGCGGAGGCGGAGCGTCGTCAGGTCGGCGACGGCCCCGACGAAGGCCGGGTAGACGCCCGCGGCCAACAGCATGGTGCCGCCGCTGATCCCGGGCACGAGGTTCGCCAACCCCATCAGGACGCCGCCGAGGACGCTCCGTGCCGTGAGCAGGAGGAGTGCGGCCGGGGAGGGCGTCGGGGAAGGGCCCGGTTGCGACATGGCGGCGCTACTGTAGCAAGGGTGTGTGGGCGGTTCGTGGTGCATTCGCCGGCCGAGCGGCTGGCGGCGCGATTCGACGTCGAGCGATGGCCCGCCTTCGAGGCGGCCTACAACATCGCACCCGGGGCGGCGATCTGGACCGTCCGTTCGGGGGACGACGACGGGCCGCGGCAGGTCGAGCGTCGCCGCTGGGGCCTCGTGCCGGGCTGGGCGAAGGACCCGGCGATCGGCTCGCGTCTGGTGAATGCGCGCGGTGAGACCCTGGCCGAGAAGCCTGCCTTTCGCGCCGCCTTCAAGCGGCGACGTTGCCTGGTGCCGGCCGACGGCTTCTACGAATGGCGCCGCTCGGGCCGGCAACGGATCCCCTTCTACTTCCACCCCCGCGACGGTCGGCCCTTCGCGATGGCCGGGCTGTTCGAGACGTGGATGCCCCCGGAAGGCGATCCCCTCGATTCGGTGACGATCGTGACGGTCGCCGCCAACCAGATCGTCGGAGCCGTCCACCACCGGATGCCCGCCGTGCTCGACGACGTGGCCGCAACGACGTGGCTCGACGCGGACGTCGAGGAGCGCGAGGCCCTCGAGCCCCTGCTCGCACCCGCGCGCGACCGCGAATGGCTCGGATACTCGGTCGACCCGCGCGTGAACCGGCCCGCGTTCGACGAGCCCGCCTGCATCGAGCGATCCACGTGAGGGCGCGGCCGCGGTTGCGGGTGGGACTCCTCGTCGGGATCGCGGTGCTCTATGCCTGCTCGATCCCCTGGTACCGCTCCTCCGGTGGCGAGGCTTCGCTCTGGTGGGGGCTTCCCGACTGGGTGGCCGTCGCCCTCGGCTGCTACGTGGCGGTGGCGGTGATGAACGCGCTCGCCTGGCTCGTCACCGAGATTCCCGATCCACTGCCGGAGCCGGAATCCCCCGGCGACGCGGGCCCGCGCTCGGAGCCGCCTGCGTGAGCTCCGAGTTCCGCGACATCGGGGTCTACGCGCTCGTCGTCTACGTGCTCCTGATGCTCGGGGGCGCCGAGCTGGCCCGCCGGGCGCGCACCGACGAGAGCCCCGCCGATCATTTCCTCGCCGGGCGTCGCCTCGGCGTGCTGGTCCTGTTCCTCACGCTCTACTCCACGGCGTATAGCGGCAACTCGCTCCTCGGCTATCCGGGAGAGGCCTATCGCCGCGGCTACTCGTGGATCATGGCCACCGGATTCATGATGTCGATCGTGGTGGTGTTCCATGCCCTGGCGCCCCGCCTGCGGCCGGTGGCGGTGGCGCAGGGATTCCTCACCCCGGGCGACTGTATCCGCCACCGTTTCCGGGGCGACCGCTGGCAGCCCGCATTGCTGCTCGCGGTCGCCGCGCTGATGGCCGTGGCGTTGGCCAACTTCCTGCTGGCGCAGCTCACGGCCATGGGTCACGTCACGCACGAGGTCACGGGCGGCACGGTCCCCTTCGCTGTGGGCGTGGTCGGGCTGGCGGCCTTGATCCTCGTCTACGAGACGATCGGGGGCATGCGCGCGGTGGCCTGGACCGATGCCGCGCAGGCGGTGGTGATGCTGGTGGGACTGCTGCTCCTCCTCGCCTGGGCGCTCGGCTCTTCGGGGGGCCTCGCCGAGACGACCCGGGCGATCGCAGCCACCCGCCCGCAGGCCGTCCAGGTTCCCGATGCGACCGAAGCGGCGAACTGGGCCAGCAGCATCCTGCTGCTCGGGCTCGCCAGCGTGGTCTATCCCCAGGCGATCCAGCGGATCTATGCCGCACGTTCGGGACAGGTGCTCGCGCGTTCGCTCGCCTTCATGTCCTTCATGCCGCTCACGACGACCTTCGTCGTGACGCTGATCGGTGTGATTGCGATTCCGCGCTTCGGGTCGCTCGGGGGGATCGAGGCGGATACGGTGATGCCCCGACTCCTGGCCGAGTGGGCCGCGGAGGGTCCCCTCGCCACCTTGTTGGCGTTGACGGTACTGCTCGGCGCACTCGCCGCGATCATGTCGACCGCGGACTCGTGCCTGCTCTCGCTCGGCTCCATCATCGCGATCGATTTCCTCGGCCGGCCGAGCGATCGGCCCGAGACGACGCGGATCGGGAAGGGCGCAGCAGCTGCCGTGATGGGTGTCGCGGTGCTCGTGGCGCTCGTTCCGCGCGCCACGCTCTGGCGACTCATCGAGCTCAAGATGGAGCTCCTGATCCAGTGTGTTCCGGCCTTCCTCCTCGCGATCCATTGGGGGGGCATGCGCGCCGGTCCCACCCTGGCCGGTGTGCTGGCCGGTACGGCGCTGGCCGCGGGCGCCGCACTCGCGGGCTGGACGCGGATCGGGGGCGTCCACGTCGGGGTGGTGGGTCTGGCCCTGAATCTCGGCGTGGTCCTCGTCGGCTCGTGGCTCGCGCTGCGCCCTCAGGCGGGCCGCGCCGTGGACGGGACCGGGACGCCGAGGCTCTCGGCAAGGTAGGGGAGCACCTCCTCGGCGAGCGCGAGCTCGGGGGCCAGCC
>CAYYUT010000074.1:0-10214 GCA_964474935.1 uncultured Spirochaetales bacterium | reverse complement strand
GCCCGCGCGGGCCGCGCCGCCGGCGCGCGGCCGGGCGGGCGGCGGAGACGCGGCGCCCGGCGCCGGCGAGTTGGCCGACGGGACGCCGTTGAAATCGAAAGGGCGGCAGTTGGTGCGCGCCGGTCAGCGGCTGGCTCGCCGCCCGGGCGTGGGCCGACGAGACGGCAGCGCCCGTTCCGGGTGGTCGCCCGCTCCCGGTCGAGGTGGAGACCGTGGCGAAGATCGATGGCTACGAGGTGCGCGAGGCGTACGCCGGCCGTGTCGTATCGCGCCGCGAGAGCGACCTGGGGTTCGAGCGGGGAGGACGTCTCGATGCGGTGCTGGTCGATCAGGGCGATCGGGTCGAGCAGGGCCAGACGCTCGCGCGGCTCGACATGCGCGAGCTTCGCGCCCAGCGGCGCGAGCTCGTCGCTCGGAAGCAGCAGATCGAGGCCCAGCTCGGGCTCGCCCGTGTGACGCCCACGCGCCGGCAGGCCCTCCACGAGGCGGGGCATCTCGCCACCCAGTCGCTCGACGAGACGCGGTTCAACGAGAACGCGCTCGCTGCGCAGGCGCTGGCCGCCCAGGCGGCGATCGAGAACGTCGATGTCCGGCTCGATCTCTCGGCCATGCGGGCGCCCTACGCCGGTCGCATCACCGAGCGCCTCGAGGACGAAGGCACCGTGGTGAGGCCCGGGCAGGCGATCCTGCGTCTGATCGAAGATCGCGTGCTCGAGGTCCACATCGGCGTTCCGCCCGAGACGGCATCCGGTCTGAGCGAGGGGGAGCGCCACGAGGTGGAGATCGGATCCGCGCGTCTCGGGGCGCTTCTCCATTCGGTGCTCGCGACCGTCGAGCCCGACACGCGGACCGTGCGCGCCATCTTCCGCCTCGAGGATCCGCCGGCGACGGTGCGCAGTGGCGCACTCGCGCGCATCGCGCTCACCCGCCGGATCGAGAGCGAAGGCTTCTGGCTGCCGATCGAGGCGCTCGCGGAGAGCCGACGCGGCCTCTGGTCGGCCTACGCCGTGATCGACTCGCCCGACGGGGGCCTGCGGGTCGAACGGCGCCAGCTCGACCTGGTACACACCGAGGCCGACCGGGCCTACGTGCGCGGCACCCTGCGCGACGGCGACCGCATCGTCGTCTCGGGCGTGCACCGTCTGGTTCCCGGACAGCGGGTGCGCCTCTCCGAGGTCGCGAACCTCGCCGACGGCCGATAGGCGCGCGCCATGGCGGATCTCTTCTACCGCAATCGCCGGCTCACGGTCCTCGTTCTCGGTCTGATCGTCGTGGCCGGGCTCTCGTCCCTGCAGCCCCTGCCTCGCCAGGCGGACCCGACCCTCGCGCGGCGTTTCGGAACGGTCACGACCTTCTACCCCGGTGCGACGGCCCTGCGGGTCGAGTCCCTCGTCACCGAAGAGATCGAGGAGCGCCTGCAGGAGCTCTACGAGATCGCGGAGCTCAACTCGCTCTCGCGTGCCGGCGTCTCGCTCATCCGCATTCGTCTCGAGGACCGCTACCAGGAGGAGGACGTCGACGAGATCTGGTCGAAGGTGCGCGACAAGATCGGCGACGCCCAGCTACCCGAGGGCGTCGTCCCGCCCGACTTCGAGGACAAGACATCGACCGCCGTGACCCTCCTGGTCGGCCTGACCTGGGAGCTGCCCGGAGAGCCGCAGCTCGGACTGATGACGCGCCTGGCCGAGGAGCTCGAGAACCGGCTGCGCAACGTCCCCGGGACCAAGGAGACCGAGGTCTTCGGCGAGGCCGAAGAGGAGGTGACCGTCACGGTCGATCCGCTCGCGCTCGCGGCCGTGAATCTGACGTCGCTCGACGTCTCGGCCGCGATCGCCGAGGCCGATACGAAGGTGCCCGCCGGACAGCTCCGCCACGGCACGAACGACCTCCTGCTCGAGGTAGAGGGCGAGCTCACGTCGATCGCCCGGATCCGCGAGATCCCGCTGCGCGAGGAGGCGGACGGTCGCATCCTGCGGGTCGGCGACATCGCGCGGGTCGCGAAGTCCGAGCGCGATCCGCCGCCCACCGTGGCGATCCTCGGCGGCGTGCGCGGTCTGGCCGTGGCCGCGACGATGGAGACGGAGCGCCGCGTCGACCTGTGGGCCGAGCGCGCCCGCGCCGAGGTGGAGGCCTTCCGCTCCGAGATCCCCGACGGCATCGGCTACGAGATCCTCTTCGACCAGAGCGGATACACGCGCGAGCGCCTCGCGTCGCTGGTCGGGAATCTGGTGATGGGCGCTGGGATCGTGCTCGCGGTGCTGCTGCTCATGATGGGCGTGCGTTCGGCCCTGATCGTCGCGACGACCCTGCCGCTGACGGTCCTGGCGGTGCTGGCCGAGCTGAACGCGATCGGGGTGCCGCTCCACCAGACCTCGATCACCGGTCTGATCGTGGCCCTGGGGCTCCTGATCGACAACGCCATCGTGGTGGTGGACGAATTCAACTTGCGGCGGCGGCGCGGGCTCGGTCGCGGCGAGGCGGTGGTCGACACGATCCGTCATCTCTTCGTCCCGCTCGGCGCGTCGACGCTCACCACGGTGCTCGCCTTCCTGCCGATCGTGTTGATGCCGGGAGGCGCCGGCGAGTTCGTGGGGCCCATCTCGGTGGGGGTCGGCCTCGCGGTCGTGACCTCCTTCTTCCTGTCGATGACCGTGATCGCGGCCTTCGCGGGAATGTTCAGCGAACCGATCGCCGAGGCCCGACGGGGTGGACACTGGTGGCGGCACGGGTTCTCGAGTCCGCGCCTCACCCGCCTGTACCGGCGCAGCATCGTGACGGTGCTCCACCGACCCTGGATCGGGGTGGCCGTCTCGTTGGTGCTGCCGATCGCCGGCTTCGTCGCGGGCCGGACCCTCTCGGAGCAGTTCTTCCCGGCCAATGACCGCAACCAGTTCCAGGTGCAGCTGGTTCTGCCGGCCCAGGCATCGATCGCCGAGACGCGCGCGAACGCGATGCGAGCACGCGAGCTGGTCCACCGGCACGACGAGGTGGTTGCGAGCCATTGGTTCATGGGCGAGTCGACCCCGCGCGTCTACTACAACATGTTCGGCAACGAGGACGGGGTCGCGAGCTACGCCGGGGCCTTCGTTACGACCGAATCGGCGCTCGCCACCGAACGGCTGCTTCCGGGCCTGCAACGCGAGCTCGTCGACGCGTTCCCCAATGCACGGGTGATCGCGGTGCCCTTCGAGCAGGGGCCGCCCTTCGACGCGCCGATCGAGGTGCGCCTGGTCGGCCCCGATCTCGAAGAGCTGCGCCGGCTCGGCGAAGAGGTACGCGTGGTCCTCGCCGAGACGGAGGGCGTGACCTACACGAACGCCAAGCTCGCCGGAGGCGAGCCCAAGCTGGTGATCGCACCCGACGAGGACGAGGCGCGGCTCGCGGGGCTGCGGCTCGGCGACATCGCCGCGCAGCTCAACGCGAGCCTCGAGGGAGCGGTGGGTGGCACCGTGCTCGAGGCGAACGAGGAGATTCCGGTCCGCGTTCGCGTCGCGGAGGAGGACCGCTCGAGCCTGCCCGCGATCGTCGCCGGTCGCGTGCTCGCGCCCGGGCGGGGGGCGCGCGGCGAGATGGGCGAGGTGCCGGGTGTGCCACTCGGGGCGATCACCGACGTGACGTTGGTTCCCGAACTCGCCGGGATCTCGCGTCTCGACGGCGAGCGCACCAATACCGTCCAGGCGAACCTGGTTCCCTACACGCTGATCGCCGACTCGCTGGCCGACTTCGAGCGGCGGCTCGAGGCTTCGGGCTTCGAGCTCCCGGAAGGCTACCGACTCGAGTTCGGAGGCGAGAGCGAGGAGCGGACCGACGCCCTCTCGAAGCTCGCCGCCTTCGCGCTCCCTCTCTTCGTGGTGATGGCGGGCACCATCGTGCTCTCGTTCAATTCGTTCCGGATCGCGGCGGTGATCTTCGCCGTCGCCTTTCTCTCGGTGGGGTTGGCGCTCCTCGGCGTGTGGGCCTTCGGATATCCGATGGGCTTCGTAGCGATCGTCGGAACCATGGGCCTGGTCGGTCTCGCCATCAACGACGCGATCGTCGTGCTCTCGGCGCTGCGTGCCTCGCCCGAGGCCCGTGCGGCCGACGTCGAGGAGAGCGCAGACGTGGTGGTCGAGGCCACGCGACACATCCTGGCGACCACCTTCACGACGATCGGAGGCTTCCTGCCCCTGATCCTCTTCGGCGGACGCTTCTGGCCCCCGATGGCGACGGCGATCGCCGGAGGCGTCGGCGGTGCCGCGATCCTCGGTCTCTACTTCGTCCCGTCGGTCTTCATCTCGATCCACCGGGGCCAGCAGCGCCGCGAGAAGCGCAAGCTCGAGCGGCTCGAACGGCGAGGTCGGGCCCATGATCTGCCTCCCCCCGTCCGTCGCCCGGAGACCGCCGGCCACGACGCCGGCGACCGGCCCGCTGCGGCGGCGCGTTCCGCCGGCTCGTAGCAACGCCGCGCGCGGGACGCCCGCGCGCACCCCCCGGCCGCGAGCGAATTGCTGCCGGGCCGGCGATCGGGCAGTGTGCGCAACGATGTTCCGACTCGCCGACGCATGGCCCCGGATCCGGTACCGCTGGGGTCGTTGGCCTCGTCCGCCCCTTCGGCGCGTCGAGATCGCGCTCCCTCGCTCTGGGACCCACTGGCTCAAGGGGATGATCGCGAGCGTCATGGGAACGCCCGCGCTCGAGGACCGGCTGGTGGATCCGGCCGTATTGCGTCGCGCGCTCCGGGAGGAGGCGACCTGGCGCATCTGCTGCGACCACTTCGATTTCGAGCACCACGAGGCCCTGCTCGACCCGGTGCGTGATCCGACGTTGCGGCTCGTGCTGCTGGTCCGAAATCCGGTGGACGCGATCCTCTCGAGCTTCTATCGCCGGGAGGGCTTCGGCGAGCTGCCCGACCCCGAGGTGGGGGCGCTCGACAATCTGCGGGCCTATCTCCGGGGCGCCTTCATCGAGGATCCTGCGGGAGCGGGGGCTGTCCGCGCGGGTCCGTCGTTCCGGCTCGGCTTCCGCGACCATGTGGAGCGATACGCCATTCGATGGCTGCGGTCGGGACGGGCCTGGGTGGTGCGCTACGAAGACCTGGTGGCCGATCCGGTGACGACGCTCGTCGGCGTGCTCGAACATCTCGAGATCCCGTATTCCATGCAGCGGGTGCGCGACGCCGTGGACGCCCACAGTTTCGAACGCCTGTCGGGTGGCCGTCGGCCCGGAACCGAGGACCGCTCGGCGCACTACCGGCGAGGGGTGCCCGGCGAGTGGCGGCGGCTCGGCACGGCCGACCTCGCGCGTGTGTGCGAGCCGATTCGCGATTTCCTCCCCGATCTCGCCCCCGAGCTCGACCGGGAGCTGCGGCGAGCGGCCCCGGCCATCTCGCGCCCCGTCCCGAGCGTCTGACACACAGCAGGCGCGGGTCGTGGCGACGCGTCTCGGCCCAGCTCGACATATACCCCATAGGGGTATAGGGTATTCGCATGGAGCCTCTCTCCCGTCAGCAGGCGCGTCGACGACTCCGCAAGATCGCCGGGCAGGTGGCCGCCCTCGAGCGGATGGTCGAGGAAGACCGCTACTGCGTGGACGTGCTGCTCCAGATCGCCGCCGTGCGGGGGGCGCTCGACAAGGTCGGGAAGCTCCTCCTCGAAGGACACGTCGAGACCTGTGTGAGCGATGCCATCCGCAGCGGTCGCTCGAAGGAGCGTCGCGAGAAGCTCGCCGAGCTGATCGAGGTGTTCTCGCGCTTCGCCCACATCGGCGGTCGCTGAGCCCCGCGTGTCGGAACCCGGCCGAAACCGCTCCGAGTCGGCTTCCGCAGCCCGCTGGACCTGTCCCATGCACCCCGAGGTGCTGCGCGAGCAGCCGGCGAGCTGTCCCGAGTGCGGGATGGGGCTCGAGCCGACGACCCCGAGCGTCGCCGAAGGGCCGTCGGAAGAGCTTCGCGACATGACCCGGCGCTTCCGCGTGGCGCTCGTGCTCTCGCTGCCGCTCGTCGCCCTCTCGATGGGCGAGATGCTCGTGCCGGGCGCGTTCGGGGGATGGGCGGCCGGGCCCGCCGGCAGCTGGAGCCAGGCCGCGCTCGCGACGCCCGTCGTCGTCTGGGCAGGCGCCCCGTTCTTCGTGCGCGGAGCGCAGTCGATCGTCACCGGTCGCCTCAACATGTTCACCCTGATCGCGGTGGGGTCGGGCGCGGCCTGGGGCTACAGCCTGCTCGCAGCGGTCGCACCTGCGAGCTTCCCCGACGCCTTTCGCGAATCCGGCGGGCGCGTGGCGGTCTACTTCGAATCGGCGGCGGTGATCATCACCCTGGTGCTGCTCGGGCAGGTGCTCGAGCTCCGGGCTCGCGGAAGAACCGGGGCCGCGATCCGCGGGCTGCTCGGTCTCTCGCCCGACACCGCCCGGGTCGTGGACGAGCACGGCTTCGAGCGCGAGGTGCCGCTCGCGGAGGTCGCGGTGGGCGATCGCCTGAGGGTGCGCCCCGGGGCCCGCATCCCGGTGGACGGCGTCGTGCTCACAGGGGAGAGCCACGTCGACGAATCGATGTTCACGGGCGAGCCGGTGCCCGTTCGCAAAGCGCCGGGCGATGCCGTGACAGGAGCGAGCCTCAACGGGAACGGGAGCCTCCTGGTCCGGGCCGAACGAGTCGGCTCCGAGACCCTGCTTGCCCGGATCGTCTCGCTGGTGGGAGAGGCGCAGCGGAGCCGCGCCCCGATCCAGCGCATCGCTGACGAGGTGGCGCGCTGGTTCGTACCAGGGGTGCTGGCCGTCGCGGCGATCGCTTTCGTTGGATGGGGACTCTTCGGGCCGTCGCCGTCCCTGGCCCATGCGATGCTCGCGGCCGTCGCCGTGCTCATCATCGCGTGTCCCTGCGCGCTGGGGCTCGCGACACCGATGTCGATCATGGTCGCGATGGGGCGGGGGGCCGTATCTGGCGTTCTCTTCCGGAACGCCGAGGCGATCGAGCGGCTGCGCGAAGTCGACACGCTCGTCTTCGACAAGACCGGAACGCTCACCGAAGGCAGGCCGCGTCTGGTCGCGGTGGTGCCAGCGCCGGGGGTGGACGCCTCGCGCCTGCTGCGGTTCGCGGCCTCGCTCGAGCAGGCGAGCGAGCATCCCCTGGCAGAGGCGATCGTTCGCGGGGCCGCGGAACGCGGGCTCGGGCTTCCGGACCGGGAGGCGTTCGACTCAAGCCCCGGGCGCGGGGTGTGGGGCCGCGTCGAGGCCCGCGAGGTCGTCGTGGGAAACGCCGCCCTGCTGCGCGAGCGCGGCATCGATCCGACACCATTCGAGTCCACCGTGGAGCACATGCAAGAACGCGGCGAGACGGCGGTATGGGTCGCAGTCGGTGGGGAGTCCATCGGCGCACTCGGCGTCAGCGACCCGATCAAGGACGGGGCGCGCGAGGCGCTCGAAGCGCTGCGTCGCGAGGGGCTGCGGCTCGTGATGCTGACGGGAGACCACGAGGTGACGGCGCGCCGCATCGCCGATGTGCTCGGCATCGAGGAGGTCGCGGCCGGGGCGTTGCCCGAGCGCAAGGCCGAGATCGTGCTCGAGCTCGAGCAGTCGGGTCGCGTGGTGGCGATGGCCGGGGACGGCATCAACGATGCGCCCGCGCTCGCCGGGGCGACGGTCGGGATCGCGATGGGAACCGGGACCGATGTGGCCATGGAGGCGGCGGCGGTGACCCTCGTCGGCGGCGATCTGCGCGGAATCGTCCGCGCCCGCGCGCTCAGCCGGGCCACCGTCCGCAACATCCGTCAGAACCTGTTCTTCGCTCTCGTCTACAACGCCCTCGGCGTCCCGCTCGCGGCCGGAGCCCTCTATCCATTTGTGGGTGCGCTGCTGAGCCCGATGGTCGCGGCCGCGGCGATGAGCCTGAGCTCTGTCTCCGTGATCGCGAACGCCCTGCGTCTGCGGACCCAGCCTCTCTAGGGTCCCGGGTCCGAGGTTCGCCCGCATCCGGACCGGTCCGTAAGATGCTGGCGGCGTGTCGTTCCCTGCGCCGTCGCGCGCGCAATGCCCCGGTCGCGCGCCCTGCCAGCGATTCGCAGCCATGGCTCCGAGCGCTCGGCGCCGCGCGAGCGAATCACCCCGGCGTGCCGGGGAACGTCGGCCTCAGGGCACTAGCACCGTGGCTGGAGCGCGGCGGCGAGGGACGCCCGCAGGCGGGCCGGCGCCAACGGCTTCGGCAGCATGGGGAGACCCCGGGCCGCGATCTCGTCGAACATCTCGTTCGAGGTGCTCCCGGTGATCACGATGGCCGGGACGTCGTGGCCGAGCCTGGCGCGCACGGCCGCCACCAGATCGGTGCCCGATTCCCCAGCGAGCCGGTAGTCGGCGAGGACGACCTCGGGAGCTGCCTCGCAGGCCTCGACCGCCTCTTCGATGTTCGCTGCCACGAGGACCTGGAGTCCCCAGCTCTCGAGAAGCGCGCGTACCGACGCGAGCACGTCGAGGTCGTCGTCGGCGACGAGCACCCGGCGCCGATCGAACGAGCCTTGCAGGCCGGACGGCGACGAGGCCAGCGCATCGGGCGCATCGCGGCGGGCGGGCACGCGGGGCAGCCCCACGCGGAAGCGCGTCCCCTTGCCCGCTTCGCTCTCGAGGCCGATCGCGTGGCCGAGCCGCTCGGCCAGCCGCCGCACGATCGAGAGCCCGAGCCCGAGCCCGCGGGTGTCGCCCGCGGCGTCGAGCCGAACGAACTCGCCGAACACCTGCTCGTGCTGCTCGGCTGGGATCCCGGGGCCGGTGTCGGCGACCTCGACCACGATCTCGTCGCCGGAAGGCTCACCGCGAATCCACACCGAGCCGTCGCTCGTGTAGCGCACGGCATTCGCCACCAGGTTCTGGACGATGCGACCGAGGAGCACGGGATCGCTCTCCACCCAGATCTCGTCGCTGCACTCCCAGGCGATCGAGAGCCCCTTCGCCGTCGCCACCGGTTCGGCCTCGTCGGCCAGCCGCTCGAGGAGGGGCGCCAGAGGGAGCCGCCTCGGCGAGACCGAGAGCATTCCCTGATCGAGACGCGCGAGATCGATCAGGGCGTCGAACATCTCGTGGAGCGAAGCGGCGCTCGACCGGATCCGTTCGGCGACCGCGCGGTCCTCGTCCTGGGCGAGTCGGCCCGAGAGCGCTTCGGCCGAGAGCCCGATGGCGTGCAGGGGCTGCCGGAGGTCGTGGCTCGCCGCCGCCAGGTGACGCGATCGCATCAGATGGGCGGCCTCGACCCGGCGGCGCTCGCGATCGATCGACTCGGCGCGCCGGCGCTCGACCTCGCGCGCCTCGGCCTCGCGGGCGCGGTCGAGGTGCTGGCTCGCGGCCTGGAGACTCGCCCGCAGCAGAGTGAGCTCGCTTCCCGTGTAGACGTCGCCCGAGCGCTTGCGTCCGACCAGTACGAGGGCTTCGAGGCGCTCGCCCTCCCGGACCGGGAGGAGCAGCGCGGCGTCGGCTTCGAGCCAGGACGCCGGGAGCTCGGCCGTGGCCTCGAGGATCAGACCGGTTCGCTGGCGCGGGTCGAGCACCAGGGGACGGATGGCGTCGCCGAGCGCACGCAGCGCAGCGTGACGGATGGGAAGGGCCGCGACCGCGGGGCCGTCCGAGGGATTCTCGGGCACGAAGGCGTCGCCGTGCCGCACCAGGACCTGCGCGAAACGCGGAAGGAAGGCGTCGCGCACGCGTCGTGCCACGGTGCGGGCGAGCTCGGCGACCCCGACGGCCTGCGCCTGCTCGACGAGCAGGGCCTCCATCTCGCGCTCCACGCGCGAATGGTCGGCGAAGAAGAGCTGGTCGAAGCGGGGCCGCAACCACTGCGCCGCGGGCACCACGAGGGCGGCGATCAACACCGAGAGGAAGAGCCGTCCCGACTCGGCGTCGAACCCGAACGCGGGGGCGGCGCGGGCCGTCACGGCCGGGACCAGCGCGAGTAGCACGGCCAGGAATCCGACCAGCAGGAGCGAATAGGCCGCCGTGGCCGAGATCAGGCGGTCGATGTCGAACAGATCGTAGGCGGTGACGGCGACGAGGAAGCCGAGCGGGATGGCAGCCGCCGCCAGCCCCGCCGCTCCGACCGCCAGACCGAAGAGGCCGGAGCCGGGCGCGACAACGGGAAGGAGCAGAGCGCCGAACATCAGGACCGAGGCCAGCGACGACAAGTAGACCACCCAGCGAAGGCATCGCCGGCTGGCCAAGTCGGTGGTCTGCTGACCGAAGTTGCGGAAAGCGGACTTATG
>CAYYUT010000073.1:0-10217 GCA_964474935.1 uncultured Spirochaetales bacterium | reverse complement strand
CGGGACGCGCGCCGCGCTGGTGGTGGCGGCCCGCGGGCCGGTGGCGCGCCTCGCGGGCGCCCGGCGGGAGTGGGGCGTGGCGCTGGCCGCCAGCCCCCCGCCCGCCGTGGACGTCCTCGGCCGACTCACCCGCTGCCGCAGCGTGGGCCCCGGGGGCGAGTGGTCCTCGGACCTCCCCGAGGTCGCAGGCCTGCGGGCCTGGCACGAGGCCTGGTCCGAGCGCGGTCACGACTACGGACTCGTCTACGGCCACTGGGCCCTCCAGGGGCTGCACCGCGCCCCCGGCCTGCGCGGGCTCGACACCGGCTGCGTCCACCACGGGCGCGGTCGGGACGGCCTCCTCACCGCCTGGCTCCCCGACCCCGACGACGCCCATCCCTTCGGCCTCCCCGACGAGCGCTTCTGGCAGATCCCCGCGAGGCGGGCCTACTACGCGCGTCGCGACGCCCCGGCGGCGGGCTAGGCTCACGGCATGCCGCAGGTGAAGATCCCGCCGCCGTACCGCGGACCCACCCGGGGCCGCGACGCCGTCGAGGTCGAGGGCGAGCGGGTCGGCGCCTGCCTCGAGGACCTGTGCCGCCGCTACCCCGACTTCCGGCCGCAGCTCTTCGACGGCGCGGGCGCGGTCCAGCGCTTCGTCACGCTCTTCGTGAACGGCGACGAGATCGCCCGCGACGCCCTGGACACGCCCGTCGGAGCCGACGACCAGGTCGAGATCCTGGCGGCGATCGCCGGGGGCTAGCGCGCCCCCGGAGTCCTATGCTTCGTCGTTCCCATCGAATCCGAGCCGCAGGAGGCACCCATGGCCGGCCCCACCGGTGACCGCATCATCCGCGTCGACATGACGGACCAGAGCGTCCGCATCGATCCCATTCCCGAGGAGTGGAAGCTCCTCGGCGGCCGCGGCCTGTCCGCGAAAATCCTGTTGGCCGAGTGCGATCCCGAATGCGATCCGCTCGGTCCCGACAACGTGCTGGTGATGGCGCCGGGCGTGCTCTCGGGCACCGCCGCCCCCACCTCGGGGCGCATGTCCATCGGCGGCAAGAGCCCGCTCACCGGCGGCATCAAGGAGGCCAATGCCGGCGGCAATCCCGCCCAGGACCTGATGAAGCTCGGCTTCCGCGCCGTCGTGGTGAAGGGCCAACCCGCCGACGCCGACAAGCGCTACGCCCTCGACGTGACCGCCGACGGCGCCAGCGTGAAGGAGGTGCCAGACTGCAAGGGCCTCTGGAACTACGCGTTGATCGACAGGCTCGCCAAGAGCTACTCGGAGACGGCCTCCTTCATCAGCATCGGCCCCGCCGGCGAGCTGCGGTTGAAGGGTGCCTCGGTGGCCTGCACCGACCAGGAGCAGCAGCGCCACCCCGCCCGCCACGCCGCCCGCGGCGGGCTGGGCGCGGTGATGGGCGCCAAGGGCCTGAAGTACGTGTCGGTGGACGCCGGCAAGCTCGGCGTGCGCCAGCCCGCCGACAAGAAGGCCTTCATGGGCCTCTGCAAGCAGTACACCAAGGACTACCTGGCGGGCCCGCAGATGTTCAAGACCGGCACCAGCACCGTGGTGCCCGTGGCGAACATGCTGAACACCTTCCCGTACAAGAACCGCACCGAGGGCCAGTCGCCCGACGCCGAGACCCTCGACGGCAACCGCATTGTCGAGAGCTTCGAGGAGCGCGGCGGCGGCATGCACAACTGCATGACCGGCTGCATCGTGCAGTGCTCGAACATCGTCCACGACGCCGACGGCAACTACAAGACCTCGGCCCTCGAGTTCGAGACGCTCACCCTGCTCGGCGCGTGCTGCGCGATCGCGAGCTGGGAGGACGTTGCCGACCTCGATCGGCTCTGCGACGAGGTGGGTCTCGACACGATCGAGACGGGCGCCGAGATCGCGATCTACATGGACTCGGGCGGCATGGAGTACGGCGACGCCGAAGGCGCCAAGCGCATCCTCCACGAGATTGCCGAGGGCACCGAGCTCGGCACGGCCATCGGCAACGGCGCACTCTCCATCGGCAAGAAGCGCAAGCATCACCGCATCCCGGTCGTGAAGGGCCAGGCGCTCCCGGCCTGGGATCCGCGTCCGCTGAAGGCGACGGGCGTCACCTATGCCACGAGCCCGATGGGCGCCGACCATACGGCGGGTCTGATCGTGAACCCGGGCCTCCAGCCGGACCAGTTCGCGGTGACCTCCCAGGAAGCGCAGATCGTGAACGCGGCCTGTGACGCGTCGGGGTTCTGCCAGTTCCTGCAGCCCACGATCCCCGAGATCGCCCAGTTCTATTCGCTGCTCTACGGCGACGAGGTGAGCCGCGAGCAGGTGGCCGACATCGGCTGGCGTTGCCTCGAGGACGAGTGGAAGTTCAACGAAGGGGCGGGCTTCACGGCGGCCGACGACGATCTTCCCGAGGTGCTCAAGACCGAGGGCGTCGGACCGAACGGCGTGATGAAGTTCGACGTCGGCGCCGACGTGATCGCGCAGGCCAAGCAGCGCTTCGAGCCGCGCGACGAGCTCTGGAACCTGAAGGCGACCGGCTAGCGGAGCCGCCGCTCCCGCCGTCCGACCGATCCATGCGCGACGTTCGCATGCGGGGCTTCGCCGAGCGGGCGGACGTCGAAGAGGTGGAGCGCTTCCTGGCCTCGGTCGTCCGGACGCTCTCCGACGAGGCCGTGCCCGTCCAGGACTGCTTCGACCGGGTGCTCGCCCGAGACCTGCACTCCGACGTGGACGTTCCCGCCTTCGCCCGCTCCGCCATGGACGGCTTCGCCGTTCGGGGCGAGGACACCTTCGGAGCGACCGCCTTCGACCCCGTCACCCTCTCGGTGCGCGGCATCTCGCTGCCGGGCCGAGGCTTCGAGGGGACGGTGCAGCCCGGCGAGGCCGTGCGGATCATGACGGGCGCGCCCCTTCCGGAAGGAGCGGACTGCGTCGCCATGGCCGAGATCGCGCGCGAGCAGGACGGCCGCGTCGAGATCCGCGACGCCGTGGCGCCTCGCAAGCACGTCGGCGCGCTGGGAGAGGACATCCGCCGCGGTGACCGCGTCCTGCGGAGCGGCCGCCGGCTGCGGCCCCAGGATGCTGCCCTCCTGGCCTCGATCGGCCAGGCCCGGGTGCCGGTGGTGCGGCGACCGACCGTCCGGCTCGTCGTCACGGGAGACGAGCTGCTCTCGCCGGGTCGCCGCCCGGAAGGCGTCCAGATCGTCGACAGCAACTCGGTGATGCTGCGGGCCCTGGTCGCGCGCGACGGTGGCGAGACCCTGCCCCACGCGCTCGCCCCCGACCGCGAGGCCGACGTCCGCGAGGCGCTCTCGGTCGACGACGCCGATGTGCTCCTGGTCTCGGGCGGGAGCTCCGTGGGCCAGGAGGACCATGCCCCGCGGCTGGTCGCCGAGATCGGCAGCCTCGACATCCACGGCATCGCGATGCGTCCGTCGAGCCCGACCGGGATCGGACGCATCGGCGAGCGTCTGGTCTTCCTCCTCCCCGGCAACCCGGTGAGCTGTCTGTGCGCCTACGAGTTCTTCGCTGGGCCCTCGCTCCGCAAGATGGGCGGGCGTCCGCGCGCCTGGCCGCATCCGAGGCTCCGGCTGCCGCTGGCGCGGAAGATCAGCTCGGCGCTCGGGCGCACCGACTACGTGCGGGTCGCGGTCGAGAACGGCCACGCCGTCCCGCTCGCGACCTCCGGCGCGTCGATCCTGTCGTCGACCGTACGAGCGGAGGGGGTCGTGATCGTGCCGCGCGACCTCGAGGGGATGCCGGACGGCCAGGAGGTCGAGATCCTGCTGTACGATCGGGAGCGGGTGGATCTCACGTGAAGCAGACCCAGTTCCTCGAGGTGCTCGACCGCGACGAGGCCGAGCGACGCTGGCACGCCACGCTCGCGCTGGCTCCGCTCGCCCCGGAGGCCATACCGCTCGAGCAGGCCCTCGGCCGGGTGCTCGCCACCGACGTGAGGGCCGAGGTGGACGTGCCCGCGTTCGATCGCGCCAACATGGACGGCTTCGCGGTCCAGGCCGAGGACACCTACGGCGCCGCGGAAGAGGCGCCCGCCCGCCTGCGCCTCGGCTCCGAGACGATCGCTACCAGTGTCGAGCCGAAGGAGGAGGTGCGGGCCGGCACGGCCACCACGATCGCGACCGGCGGAATGCTGCCGCGCGGGGCCGACGCCGTGGTGCCGATCGAGCACACCGACGTCGTCGACGGGCATCTGCTCGTACGCCGCGCGGCCGTCCCGGGCCAGGCCGTCGCCTACGCCGGCACCGACATCGGCCGGGGCGAGACCGTGCTCTTCTCGGGAACCCGGGCGAGCTCGCGCGAGACGGGCGTGCTCGCCGCGATCGGCTGCGCGAGCGTGCCGGTCCACGCGCGGCCGCGGGTGGCCATCCTCTCGACGGGCGACGAGATCGTCCAGCCGGGCGAACGCATGCGGCCGGGACTGGTGTTCGACAGCAACGGCCGGATCCTGTCCGACGCGGTCCGCGAGCTCGGCGCCGAGCCCCTCTTCCTGGGCGCGTTTCGGGACGACGAACGCGCTCTCCGCCGGGCCCTCGGCGAGGCCCTGGCGCAGGCCGACGTGGTGCTGCTCTCGGGGGGCACGTCCAAGGGCGAGGGCGATCTCGGTGGGCGCATCGTGGCGGACCTCGACCCCGGCGTGGTGGTGCACGGGGTGGCCCTCAAGCCGGGCAAGCCGATCTGTCTCGCGGCCCACCAGGGCAAGCCGGTCGTGATCCTCCCGGGCTTCCCGACCTCGGCCGTCTTCACCTTCCACGAGTTCGTGGCTCCGGTGATCCGTCGGCTCGCCGGTCTGGCGGCGGATCGCCGCGAGTCGGTGGACGCCGAGCTGGCCCTGGACGTCGCCTCCGACCGTGGGCGTCTCGAGTACCTGCTGGTCGGTCTGGTGCACCGCGGGGACGGGTCGCTCGCCGCCTATCCCATGGGCAAGGGGAGTGGCAGTGTCACCGCCTTCAGCCGGGCGGACGGCTTCGTGCGGATCCCCCGGGCCGTCGAGCAGGTCGAGCGAGGCCGGCGCGTCTCGGTGACGCTCGCCGGGCGTGCGCTCGAGGTCGCCGACCTCGTGGTGGTCGGGAGTCACTGCGCCGGACTCGATCGCATCGCCTCGGCCCTCGCGCGACAGGGGCTCCGGGTGAAGCTGTTGGCGGTGGGGAGCCAGGCCGGGCTCGCCGCGGCGCGACGCGGCGAGTGCGACCTCGCGCCCATCCATCTGCTCGATCCCGAATCGGGCCGGTACAACGAGCCCTTCCTCGGCCCGGAGCTGCGTCTGCTCGCGGGCTACGCGCGGATGCAGGGAGTCGTCACCCGTCCGGACGAGGAACGCGAGATCGAGGCGCTCGTGGCCGATCCGTCGCTGCGCATGGTGAATCGAAACCGGGGCAGCGGAACGCGTGTGCTGATCGACGAGCTGCTCGGGTCGCGCCGGCCTGCGGGCCACGCCTACCAGCCTCGCTCGCACTATGCGGTGGCGGCGGCCGTGGCCCAGGAGCGCGCCGATTGGGGAGTGACGATCGAGACAGTGGCACGCCAGGCCGGGCTCCGGTTCCGGCCGCTCCGTGCCGAGCGCTACGACTTCGCGGTGCCCGCGGCGCGCTGGGACCGGCCGGCGGTGTGCGCGGTGCGCGAGCTGCTGCAGCCTCGCAGCCCGCTCCGGGACGCGCTCGAGGCCGAAGGGTTCCCGGCCGAGGCGGACGCTGGAGCATGCTGAAGGTCTTCTTCATCGCGACCGGACTGATGGTGGCGGCCATCCTGGTCACGGCGCTGGGCTTCGACGAGGGGGAAGTCTGGAACCTGCACACCGTGGGTGAGCAGGGCGCCGAGTACGAGACCCAGGTATGGATGGTCGAGGTCGACGGCCAGCCTTTCCTGCGGTCCGGAGACCCGGGCTCGCGCTGGCTCGAACGGATCGGGCACGAGCCGCGCGTGATCCTCGAGAGGACCGGCGACGAGCGGCGCTATCTGGCCGTCCCGATGAGCGACCGGCGGATGCTCGAACGGGTGAACACGGCCATGGCCGAGAAATACGGCTACGCCGACCGCGTGGTGGATTGGCTCGTCGACACCGACCAGAGCATCGCGGTGCGCCTCGACCCGGCCCCCGGCCAGACCCTTCGTGGCTCGTCCCGCTGAGCCTCGCGGGAACGACGACTCCACGCTCGCCGCGAAGCTCCCCGTCGGCCGCGAGCTCGAGCTCGAGGTCGAATCGCTGGCGGCGGGCGGCGAAGGAGTCGCGCGCGCGCCGGGGGGCGCCGTGGTGTTCGTGCCGTGGACGGCCCCGGGCGACCGCGTGCGCGTGCGCATCACCGAGAGCCGACGCCGCTTCGCGCGCGCCACCCTCGTCGAGCTCATCGAGCCCTCTCCCGACCGGCGCGCACCCGAGTGCGAGGCCTTCGGAGAGTGCGGAGGCTGCAGCTGGCAGCATCTCGCGCCCGACGCCCAGCTCGACGCGAAGCGCCGGATCGTGGTCGATGCCATCGAGCGCATCGGACGGCTCGAGGTGCCGGGACCCGTTGCGCTCTTTCCCTCGCCCAGACCCTATGGCACCCGGACGCGCGCGCGGCTCCTCGTCGAAGGGGGCCGCGTGGGCTATCGACGTCGACGCTCCCGGGCGCTCCGCGCGGTGAGCGCCTGCCCGATCCTGGCCCCCGAGCTCGAGCGCGAGCTCGCCCGCCTGGCTGCCTCGCCCCCTCGGAGGGACGGAGAGATCGAGCTCTTCCTGGACGCCGAGGGACGAGCCTGGCGGACCCCGCTCGGAGGCGCACACCGCGAGCCGAGGCCGCGCACGATGGCCTGCGGGGCGCTGCGGCTGCGCGTGAGCGAGGGGGCGTTCAGCCAGTCGCACGCCACCCTGGTCGAACGTCTGGCCGACGAGGTGACGCGTGCGGCCGGGGCGGGAGCCTTGGCTCTCGAGCTCTACGCGGGCTGCGGTCTCTTCACGCTCGGACTCGCTGGATCGTTCCAGCGCGTCGTCGCCATCGAGTCGAGCCGCGCGGCCGCCGCAGATCTACGGGTGAATCTCGCCGGCGCGCCGCACGTGGATGTCTTCGAGGCACGCGTCGAGGCAGCGCTCGGCTGCGAGCCGGTGGTCTCGCTCCGTCCCGACGTCGTGGTGCTCGATCCGCCACGCGTCGGAGTGGATGCGGAGGCGATCGAGACGCTGGCCCGGCTGGGCGCCGATCGCATCGTGTACGTGTCCTGCGACCCCGCGACCCTGGCCCGGGACGTGGCGAGGCTCGGCGCTGCCGGCCACCGGCTCTCGCAGCTCTCGGTCTTCGATTGCTTCCCCCAGACGCCTCACGTCGAAGTACTGGCGCTCCTCGAGCGCCAGGGGGCCCCAGAACGGCCGGGTGACACCCTCCGGCCAGACGGCTAGGATGAGGCGCGCGGGAGAGTTGACGTGTCCGTTCTCCAGACGCCGCCCGGGGTCTCCTCCTTCGTCCTCTACGTCGAAGGTGCTCGCGATCGCGACATCCTGCACGCCTGGGCCCAGCGGGTCTCGCCTCCCCTCGCCGACGTCGTCACCCGCAACGCCGTGATCCTCGGGGGCCGTCAGCCGCGGCGAGCAGTCGAGCACTTTCGCGGCTCGCTGTCGCGCGAGGGGGCCGGAGAGGTGCGGGGGCTCTGTGTCCTCGATGGCGATGGGGGTGAGCCGGTCGACTCCTACGCCCACGAGGACGAGCCCGGGCTCCAGTTCTTCACCTGGAGTCGCCGCCACATCGAGAGCTACCTGCTCGTCCCCTCGGCGATCCGGCGGAGCGTGCGCCAGCCCGCCGACGCTTCCCGGGTGGAACGCATCCTGCGTCGCCACCTCCCGTCCCAGGGAGACGAGGCCGCCTACCGCCGCATCGACGCCAAACGGCTCCTCGGGCCCGAGGGTGTCATCAACCGGGCGATCCGGCGGCCGTTGGCCCCGGGCCGCATCGCGCGCGCCATGCACCAGCGCGAGTTCCATCCGGACATCCACGACCTGCTCGGCATGCTGCGCGTCGCGCTCTGAGGGCCGCGTCGGCCTCAGGTGTCGGTCGGATCGTGGATGAGCATCTTGGGGATCGTGGCCCCCTGTTGGCGTGCCCGACGGAGCTCGCGCAGTAGCGAGAGCGCTCGCGGCAGGCAGGTCACCCCGATCACGACGTTCAAGATCAGGAACCAGCCGTTCGTGGCGAGGGCATAGGCGATCAGCGTGTCGCGCTCGCCGAAGTCCTCGAAGAGGTTCGCCCACGCGAGCTCGCGGGTGCCGAAGTTGCCGAGCGACGGAATCGCCATCACCAGATAGAGCGCGGGGATCTTGGCGGCGAGCACCAGCCAATCGATGGTGACGCCGAAGGCACGGGACGCGATGCCCTGGATCAGCACGTCGAACAGCGTCATCACCACGAAGCCCCAGAAGAACGGGAGCAGACTGCGCAACGGGAAACGATCGAGCCAGACCCGCAGCGAACCGAGCCCCGGGATCCTCCGCTCCGCCGACCAGCGCAGCCCGACCGCGCCGGCGAGCACCACCCCCCACACCACGACGGTCGGTACCGCCACGTCGAGGTGCGCGCCCGCTCCCCCCTCGAGGAGCGGAATCATGAGACTCGCCTGGAGCAGCAGCACCAGCAGGTGACAGATCCCCGGAACCACCGCCGCGGCCACCACGGCTTCGACGCGTCCCTTGACGAGCTGCGCGAGCCCGAGATAGAAGACGCCATCTGCGAGCGGATTGCTCAGGACCCGCAGCAGCTCGGAGGCGCCGCGGATCGCGAAGATCGAGCGCAGCGACACGTCACCCGCGAAACGACGCATGGCGATGGCCTGGAGCCACGTCCAGACGAAGAAGAAGGTCAGACGGTCGAGCGTGGCGGTGCCGAGGAAGAGAGGCACGTCGGCGCGTGCCATGGCCGCCCGGAGCGCCGTCCAGTCGGTCGCGAAACCGAACACGTAGACGAGCGCCGCGGCCGACACGATCCACGGCAGCACGTGGCTGAGACGGCTTCTCACCGCGCGGATCATACCCGGCCCCGCGCGGGCGTGCGGGCGACGACCCGAAAAGGTCGAGACTGCTATCCAAGGGTGGCGACGGGGAGTGAGGGGTAGCGAGGGGGAGAGCTCGCGGTGGTGGCTTTCCCAGGGGAGATGCGACGAGGAATGCGAAGAGAGGTGCGTGCGATGGAGCTCACCCGCCAGGCGGAGATCGAGTCACGGCCCCTCGAGCTCGTTCGCCGACGGTCTCCGCCCCTGGGTCCCGACGAGGTGCGGATCGAGCTCGAGGTGTGCGGGGTCTGCCGAACCGACCTGCACGTCGTCGAGGGCGATCTCGAGGAGCAGCGAGCCCGGATCGTGCCCGGTCATCAGGGCATCGGCCGCGTGATCGAAGCGGGCGACCGCGTCGACACACCGCACGTGGGCGCCCGGGTCGGGATCGCCTGGCTCCACCGGGCCTGCGGTCGCTGCCGCTTCTGCGACGCCGACGCCGAGAACCTCTGTCTCGCGCCGGTCTTCACGGGCTGGAACGTCGACGGCGCCTACGCCGAGCAGGCGGTGGCGCCCGCCGCCTTCGTCCATGGGGTGCCCGAGGCCATTCCTGCGCAGGATCTCGCCCCGCTGCTCTGCGCGGGCATCATCGGCTATCGGGCCTACCGGCGTTCCGGGGTCCAGCCGGGGGGCCGCCTCGGCCTCTACGGCTTCGGTGGGTCCGCCCACATCGTGATCCAGATCGCGCGACACCACGCATGCGAGGTCTACGTGTTCAGCCGCGAGGACCGGCATCGCGGACTGGCCGAAGAGCTGGGGGCCGCATGGGTGGGTGGGAGCTTCGACGCGCCGCCGCGCCCGCTCGACGCCGCGATCCTGTTCGCGCCGGCCGGAGACATCGTTCCCGCCGCGCTCGAGGCGCTCGACCGGGGCGGAACCCTGGCCCTGGCCGGGATCCATCTGTCCGCCATTCCAGAGCTCGACTATGCGCGGCATCTGTTCCAGGAACGCACCCTCACGAGCGTCACCGCCAACACCCGAGGCGATGCCCGGGCCCTGCTCGAGCTCGCCTCGGCCATCCCGATCCGAACGCACACGAGCCTCTATCCCCTCGAGGCCGCGAACGATGCGCTGATCGATCTCAAGCAGGACAGGCTCCGGGGCGCTGCCGTGCTCGGCTGCCAGGGACGGGGCGGATGAGGCTGCTCGCGCTCGACTTCGACGGGGTCGTCTCGGACGGCGCCCGCGAGTGTCT
>CAYYUT010000072.1:0-10254 GCA_964474935.1 uncultured Spirochaetales bacterium | reverse complement strand
GGACTCGGGGTGGCCGTCGCGGCCTTCGCGGCGCTCCGCATCGATTGGCAGCCCGGGATCGCGCTGGAGGGTGCGTGCGCTGCGTTCGAGCTCGGGGCCGCATGCGACGCCGGGCACGCCCCGTGACCGCCATCCGGGCGAGTCCACCGGCTGGCGTTCGATTCCGACCGCCCCGACTTCCCGTCCGACGCTCGAGACGCCCTGGACCCGGCCGTCCGGAGGACCGCTCCGATGACGCGTCTGGCCTGGGGCCTCGGACTCGGGGTGGCCGTCGCGGCCTTCGCGGCGCTCCGCATCGATTGGCAGCCCGAGGATCCGTTGGGCGAACGGCTGACCGAGCTCGAGGCCAAGCGCGAGACCGCACCGTCGCCGCTGCGCTCGCCCGATCGGGCGCGACCCGCGAGGGATCTCGCCGCACGTGACGGGCTCGTCGGCGAGCGCGACCCGCTCGCCCCCGACGCCAGCCGCACGACCGACGCCGAGAGGGGTCTCGGTCCGGACGCCGCCGAGTCGCCGGCAGCGCCCGGGGACCCGGATGCGGCCGGACGGTCTCCCGGCTCACCCGACCCGCCCTCCAACGCGACCCTGCCCGCGCAGCGGCCCCAGTCCCGGACGTCGCCCGACCTGTCGCCCGACTCGTCGCCCGCCACCGAGACGCCGCGCGGCGAGTCGCCGCGCACCGACTCGCAGCGACCGACCAACGCGCGCCCGGAGTCGCGCCCGGTGACCCCGCGCGCTCCGACCCGACGGCCACCGCCGACCGCGCGATCGTTCCAGGGCGACGACGCGCCGGGCGACCGCTCGCCGCGCACCACGTCGCAGACGGCGAGCCAGACGGCCAGCCGCACGGCGACCCGGCTCGCCAGCCAGCCGTCCGGCGGCGCGCCGGCCGACGCCACGACCGGGGCGCTCCCCAGCGCCGTCGACCCGAGCGCCGCCACCGAGCTCGATCAGGGCGACTGGGCGCGTTGCATGGTCGACGTGATGGGACTCGACGCAGGCCTTCCGAAGAACCCGACCGTCGACGACTACATCGATCTCCTGAACGGGCGTCCCAAGCAGCCCGTGCCGCTCGGCGCTGCACGCGGCGCCGCCCGCCTGGTGGAGCCACAGGCCGAGCCCCGTCGCGAGCGCTTCGATGTGGAGGTGCCGGCCTCCGGCATGTACCAGCTCCGCGTCGACGCCCAGGGCGGGGCCAGTCGCTGGACCATCGACGGCCAGGACCGCGTCGTCCTCACGGCGGGCGACTCGCTCAGCCGGCTCGAGAGCGACCGGCTCTCGCTGCTCTCGCGCGGCAAGCACCGGATCGAGGCCGAGATCGGTGCCGGGGTCGAGATCGCGCGCGCCGAGCTCGTGCCGCTCGACACGCCGGCGGTGCGCCCTCCGGGAGGCTGGAACCCGAACCGACCGCTCACGCAGGGCGACCGGGCCCTGACCATGGTGCAGGCCCTCGGGGTCGAGTCCGACCTGCCCCCGGCCGAGCGGCTCGTGGTCGAGGCCGAGATCGACGGTCCGAAGACGGCGCAGGGCGCACGCTTCCAGTCGGAGACGAGCGTGGTCGCGCGCACGCGCGTTCCGGAGAGCGGCACCTACTCGATCTTCGTTCGCGGCCAGGGTGTCGACGGGACCGCCTGGGCGATCGACGACGGGGTGAAGCGGGCCGTTCCGCGGGGCGGCCGCGTCGAGGGCTCGGGCTGGAAGCCGCTCGGAAACGCACGTCTCGAGCAGGGAACCCACGAGCTCCGCGGCGAGACCCCGACCTCCACCCGGATCGAGGCCGTCCGCCTCGTTCGTCGTGTCGAGGACCCGAACGCGGCGACCCAGCTCCTCTCGGGCCTCGGATTCGACCTGGTGTCGAACGATCAGACGGTCTGGGCTGCCGAAGCCGGCGCCCAGGCCTGTCGCAGACACGTACCGATCTCGCGCATCGCCACGGTGAGCAACGCGGCCAAGGTCCTGGCCGTCGCCGGCTTCTCGTGGCAGGCGGCACGCATCATCGAGGACCTCGTCGAAGAGGAGTCCACCGATGCCGCGGTGTCGAGCAGTCCTCCTCCGGACCTGAGTCCTTCGAACTAGGAGACGAGTGATGGAGCAAGTCGAAAACGGTGGAATCCACCCGGGTGACTACCTGACGATCCTGAAGCGTCGCTGGCTGATCGCCAGCGTCGTGTTCGTCACGGTGGTCTCCGCGGCGGCCTACGGCACCTGGAAGCTGCCGCCCGTGTACGAGGCGGTCACGAAGGTGACCTTCCAGCCGGCCGTCTCCAGCCTGGCCCTGCCGGAGCGGCGCTCGCCCTACGAGAGCATCCTGCTCCACAACCTCTCCTTCGAGACGCAGGCCCACATCATCGCAAGCGAACCGGTGATCCGACGGATCGCGGAGAGCCTCGATCTGCTCGATGCCGAGATGTCGGCGGACGAGGAGTCCGAGATCCTCGGGGCCGTACACCGGGCGCTGTCGGTCAAGCACATCGACAACACCTCGATCCTGCAGATCAAGGCCAGCCACACCGCTCCCGAGATGACGGCCCGACTCGCGAACGCCGCCGCCGAGGTCTACGTCCAGCTCGAAACCGAGCGCGAGGCCGAGGCCACGCGGTACTCGCGTGCCTGGCTGACACAGACCCTGCTCGACGTGAGCCGCCGCCTCGAGGCCGCCGACCACGACTGGATCCAGTACGCGCGCGAGCGCCAGATGCCGCTCGAGATGATCTCGGAGTCCGACACGGCGTCCACCCCGCCGAACGCCACGCTGATGCGTGCGGCCCGCGACGAGCTCGAGCTCAAGCAGGCCGAGCTGCGCGAGCTCCGCAAGCGCTACCTGCCCGGACATCCGCGGGTCGCGGCGCTCCAGCGCGAGATCGGGACGCTCGAGGCCGAGATCGATTCGGTCGAGGGCAGCCTGATCCAGACCAATAGCGACCTGCTCGAGCTCTCCGCGCTCCGGAGCAAGGCCGAGGTGACGCGCAGCCTGCGCGACCTGCTCGTCCGTCGCATCACCGAATCGACCTTCACGGGCGGGATGGCCGAGTCGACGGTCCAGGTGATCGAAGCCGCTGCCGTACCGCGCGCTCCCGTGCGCCCGAATCGCATGCGGAACCTCGCGCTCGGCGTCACGGCCGCCGTCTTCCTGGCCTTCGCGTTCGCCCTGCTCGCGGAGTACATGGACCGCTCGGTGAACTCCCCCGAGCAGATCGAGCGGACGCTCGGGCTACCGACGCTGGCCGTGCTGGGCCGCGTCCGCGGGTCGCGTGCCACCGCGCCGATGCCCTTCCTGATGGGACAGGAGAGCTCGTTCCGACGCGAGTCGGAGGCCTTCCGCACGCTGCGCACGAACCTCCGCTTCTCGTATGCGGGAGAAGAGCGGAAGATCCTGCTCGTCACCAGCGGCGGGCCCGGCGAGGGCAAGACGACCGTCGCGATGAACCTCGGGCTGGCCATCGCCCAGACCAACCAGCGGGTGCTGCTCGTCGACGCCGACTTCCGTCAGCCGGCACTCCACAAGGTGTTCCAGGTCCGCTCGAACACCGGTCTCGCGGACGTGCTCTCGGGCGACGTCACCCTCGAGCAGGCGATCATGCCGATCGCCCCGGGGGTCGACCTCCTGCCCCGTGGCACCCGTCCGCCGAATCCCTCGGAGCTCCTCGATTCGCGCCGGATGCGCGAGGTGCTGGCCGAGGTACGCGAGCAGTACGACAGCGTGGTGGTCGATTCGCCGCCGATCGGGACGGTGGTCGATCCGTCGGTGCTGGCCCCTCAGACCGAGGGCATCGTGCTCGTCGTCGAATCGGGTCGCTTCCGGCCCGAGTACCTGCAGCGGTTGGTCAAGAGGATCGATCGGATCGGCGGGAAGATCTACGGGGTGGTGATGAACAAGGTGCACGCCAACGACTCGCTCTACGGCGACTACTATTATTACGCGCCCTACTACACCGACGAGCCGGCCGAAGCCGGAGCCGAAAGTCGCGGATGACCGATGACGATCTCGGCGGTCGTCATCACCCTCGATGAAGAGTCACGCATCGAGGACTGTCTGCGGAGCGTGCGCTTCTGCGACGAAGTGATCGTCGTGGACTCGGGGAGTCGCGACGCGACTCTCGAACGGGCGCGCCCCCTGGCGGACCGTGTCGAGATCCATCCCTTCCACGACTTCGCGAGCCAGAAGAACCACGCCGCCTCGCTCGCCACGAGCGACTGGGTCCTGTCGCTCGACGCGGACGAACGCGTGGGCGACGGGCTGCGCCGCGAGATCCTCAGAGCGGTGGAGGCGGATGCGGTGGGATTCGAGATCCCACGGCTCTCGAACTTCTTCGGACACTGGCTGCGGCACGGCGGCTTTCACCCCGACCTCCAGCTGAGACTCTGGCGGCGTGGGCGGGGCCGCTACCGCGGCTGGGTGCACGAACGCGTCGAGGTCGACGGTGCGGTCGGGCGTCTGTCGGAGCCCCTGATCCACTTCCCCTACGAGACCGTCGAGGAGTGGATCGCCACGATCGACCGCCATACCAGTCTCGGCGCACGCCGCCTGCTGGCGCGGGGCGATCGGGCCAGCCTGCGGCGGGTGTTCACGACGCCGGCCTGGCACTTCCTGCGGCGTCTCGCGATCGACCGGGCCTGGCGTGACGGCGCCGCCGGCGTACTGGCCGCCGGCATCGCGGCGCTCGACGGATTCCTGCTGCATGCCAAGCACTGGGCCATGGCCACCCGATCGGAACACGCGCCCGAGACACGGCGTGTGGGCATCGAAGAGGCGTCGGCCGATGCCCGCTGACTTCATCGTCGCCACCACCGACTGGCCGCCCGACGTAGGGGGCATGAGCGAGTACGCAGTCGGCCTCGTCGAAGGCCTGCGCGCGGGTGGGGCTCGCGTCGACGTCAGACGCGCACCGCGCCAGGGCTCGCCGATGGGACGCGCCCTGCGGCTGCTGCCGGGGCTCGCGCTCGATCGGGCGCGCTCCCGGAACGCGCGCCTCCTGGCGCTGCAGTGGTCGCCGGCGGGGGTGGCGGCTTGGGCTCTCGGACGGTTGTCCGGCCTGCCCTACGAGGTGGTGACGTACGGGCTCGACGTGCTCGAGCCCCAGCGCTCGCCCCGCGCGCGCCAGTGGCTCGGGCGGGTGCTCGGCGCCGCCGACCAGGTCTGGACGATCAGCCGCTACACCCGCGACTGCTTGACACCCTTGGGTGTCGACGCGGACCGCATCGGACTGCTGCCCCCCGGCGTGAACGCGTCGCGCTTCGAGCGTCCCGAGCCCGAGCGCGTGGCAGCCCTGGCGGTGAGGCTCGGCGTGGCCCGAAGTCGTGTGCTGCTCTCGGTGGGGCGCCTGGTACGGCGCAAGGGCCACGATCTCGTGATCCGCGCCCTGCGCGAGCTTCCCGACGACGTCCGTTACCTGGTGGTGGGCGATGGTCCCGAGCGCGCCCGGCTCGAGGCGGAGGTCATCGCGGCCGGCGTAGCGGACCGGGTCGTCTTCGCGGGAGCGCTTCCGGACGCGGACCTCGCAGCCAGCTTCGCGCT
This sequence comes from uncultured Spirochaetales bacterium, assembly GCA_964474935.1. Classification (GTDB taxonomy): domain Bacteria; phylum Myxococcota_A; class UBA9160; order UBA9160; family JAFDDA01; genus CAYYUT01. The sequence continues at coordinate 4,739 of CAYYUT010000072.1, read as the reverse complement.
CGCCACGCTCTTCGCCATGCCGACCCGCGAGATCGCGGAGGCGGGAGACGTCGAGGGCTTCGGGATCGTCTATCTCGAGGCGAATGCCGCGGGCCTGCCGGTGGTCGCGGCCCGCAGCGGAGGCACCGTCGACGCGGTGCTCGACGGACGCACCGGTCTCGTGGTGCCCCCCGACGACGTCGGGGCGCTGGTCTCGGCCCTGCGCCGCCTGCTCGACGATCCGTCGCTCGCCGCACGGCTCGCCGACCAGGGACGCGAACGCGCACGGCGCGACTTCGCCTGGCGCACGATCGCCGCGCGTCTGCATCGCGAGGTACCCGCGACGGGGGCCACCGCGGCGCGGCTCGCCTGCGAGCGGGAGGCCTAGCCGGTGTGTGGGATCGCCGGCACGGTCGGGCTCTCGAGTGACAGCGGCATCAAGGCGATGACGCGAGCGGTCGCGCACCGCGGACCGGACGACGAGGGGCATTGGGTCCGGCAGACCCCGGACGGCGTGGTCGCGCTCGGACATCGCCGACTCTCGATCATCGACCTCGAAGGCGGCGCGCAGCCGATCGCCTCGGAGGACGGCCGCGTGGTGGCGGTCGTGAACGGCGAGATCTACGGCCATCGGGCGATTCGACGCGATCTCGAGCGGCGCGGTCACCGGTTCGCCACGCGGTCGGACTCGGAGGTCGTCGTCCACCTCTACGAGGAGTTCGGCCTCGGCCTCTTCGATCACCTGGATGGCATGTACGCCTTCGCCCTCTGGGACGACACCCGGCGGGAGCTCGTCCTCGGTCGCGATCGGATCGGATTGAAGCCTCTCTACTGGCGTGCGGGCTCCGATTGGCTGGTCTTCGCCTCCGAGCCCAAGGCGCTCGAGGCGAGCGGGATGCTCCCCGATCGCGTCGATCCGGCCGCCCTCCACCGCTATCTCCGGTTCGGGTACGTGCCGGCGCCAGCCAGCTTCTACCAGGGACTCGAGTCGCTCCCGGCGGGAAGCTTCCTCACCTGGCGGGCCGGTCGCGTTCGGCGCGGCGTGCACTTCCGGCTCGACGACGCGATCGACGGCGGAGCCGCCGGGCTCGGCTAGGGTGAGGCAGCCGTTCGCGCGCGGGCGCAGCTCGAGCAGGCGGTATGCAAGCGCCTCGAGGCCGATGTCCCGATCGGGGTGTTCCTCTCGGGGGGCGTCGACTCCACCATCGTCGCGGCGCTCGCGGCGCGACACTCGCAACGTCGCATCGCGACCTTCACGGTGGCCCACGACGATCGCGACGCGAGCTACGACGAGAGCGCGGCGGCCCGTGCCATGGCGCGCACTCTCGGCACCGACCATCACGAGATCCGGATCGCGCCCGATCCGGACGACTGGCTCGCACGTCTGATCGATCGCTTCGACGAGCCCTTCGCCGATTCGTCGGCCATCGCCAACGACTGGATCGCGGAGGCCACGGCTCGCGAGGTGAAGGTGGTGCTCTCGGGCGTGGGCGGCGACGAAGCCTTCGGCGGCTACCCACGCCACCAGGGCCTCTACTGGTCGCTCGTCGCCGATCGCATTCCGGCCCGCGCCCGGCGCTTCGCCGCCCGGAGGCTGGCACCCCGCATCCGCGAGAGCCACGACGCCTTCAACCACGGCGGCCGGTTGCGACGCTTCCTCGAAGCCGCCACGCTCGATCCCCGCGCCCGCTACCTGCGCTGGGTGTCGATCTTCGACGCTCCCGCGCGCGCCGAGCTGCTGCGTCACGGGGGGGCCGCCGAAGCCGCCTCCTCTTCCCCGTTTGCGACGCCCGGCACGCTGGCCGACCCGACCGGCTTCGGCGGGTCCGCAGCCCGCGCCGACTCCTCCGGGTTCGCCGGGTCCGGCCCGGCGCCACTCGACTTCGCCTGGCGGCACGACGCGGGCACCTACCTGCCCGAAGACCTGCTCCGATTGATCGACCGCACCAGCATGGCGCACGGTCTCGAGGTGCGGGCGCCCTTCTGCGACCCGGCGCTCGTGGGTTTCGCACTCGGTCTGCGTCCCGACGTGAAGCTCCGTTTCGGGACCGAGCTCAAGAGCGTGCTCAAACGGGCGACACGCGACCTGCTGCCGAGACGGACACGGCGCGCCCCGAAGCGCGGCTTCATGGTTCCGGTGGCGCGTTGGTTGCGTCACGAGCTGCGCGGGGCCGCGGACGCCCTGCTCTCGCGCCACGCCTGCGACGAGCTCGGACTGCTCCGCGGCGAGCCGGTGGCGCGACTCTGGCGCGAGCATCGCCAGGGCCACGCCAACCACGCTCCCCAGCTCTTCGCCCTGCTCGCACTCCAGGCCTGGCGGCTGCGCCACCCGCGTCTCGAGGTGGCGTCGTGAAGATCCTGCTCCTCACCGAGGTGCTGCACCCCGAGACGATCGGTGGATCGGGCCGCTACATCCGCGACCTCGCGCGCGGGCTGGCGGAGATCGGCCACGAGCCCTGGATCCTGACCCGCAACCCGGGGGGCCGGCTCGCGGCGCAGGAGAGCGGCGAAGGCTTCGAGATCCATCGCTATGCCGTGCCCGCCCACGCCTCGGCCTGGCTGCCGCTCGTCCAGCTCGCGAGCGCACGACGCGCGGCCCACGAGCTCGCGCGCCGCATCGGCTTCGATTGCATCCATGCGCAGCAGCCGCTGGTAGCCGCGGCCGTGCTCGGCGCCGAGCGCTTGGCCCGGCTGCCCTGGGTCTACACGTTCCAGAGCCCGTGGCACGAGGAATACCTGATCAAGCGGGGCCGCCAGCGCACCGGCGAGGACCCGCGGCCCGGCGTGGTGGCCCGCGCCATGCGGAGCATCGAGGGCCGCGTCGTGCGACGAGCGTCCCGGGTGATCGTGCTCTCGCGATTTTCGGCCGAGCGCGTGCGTCGTCTGCATGCGCCCCGCGCTCCCGTGGTGCGCATCCCGGGCGGTGTCGATCTCGACCACTTCGATCCAACCCTCGATCGTCGTAGGGCACGCGAACGCCTGGGGCTCCCGGCGCGCGGACGGATCCTGTTCACGGCTCGGAACCTGGTCGCTCGCATGGGACTCGAGAACCTGATCGATGCCGTGGCGCGGCTCGCGGCGACACACCTCGACCTGTCGCTCGCAATCGGGGGCGACGGTCCGCTTCGCGACGCGCTCCGGCAACGGATCGAGGCGCGAGAGGCGACCGACCGCATCCGGCTGGTCGGACGCATTCCGGAAGGCCTGCTCCCGCTCTACTTCCGCGCGGCCGACCTCTTCGTCCTGCCGACCGCGCAGCTCGAGGGCTTCGGGCTCGTCACGGTCGAGGCGCTCGCCAGCGGAACGCCGGTGGTGGCGACGCCGGTCGGGGGATCGCTCGACATCCTCGGCGACTTCCACCCCCGCTCGCTCGCCCGCGGTACGGACGCGGCGGCGCTCGGGGCCGCGATCGACGACTTCCTCCGCCATCCCGACGCCTGGCCTGCCCCACAGGCATGCCGGCGCGTCGCGGAGCAGGAGTACGCCTGGCCGGCGGTGGCTCGTCGCACGGCCACCGTGTACCGCGAAGCGCGTGAGGCGACCCGGCTCGCGCGGGCCGCCCGGGGCCGTTCACGACTCCCCCATGCGGGGATCGACTGATGGCACTCGAGCGCTGGCGACACCTCTCGCCGCCCCCGGCACGGCGCGCGCGGATCCTTCACGTGCACGTGCTCCCGGCCGACTACGGTTCGGGCCTCAACACCTTCCTGTCGATGCGCTACCTCGACCGCAACCACTTCGAGACGGCGCTCGCCTGCGCCCCGGGCGGGCGCCTCGAGGAGCGGGTCCGTCTGGAGGGGTTCGAGTTCGTCCCGATCCCGCACTTCGTGCGACGGATCGATCCACATCACGATGCGCGCGCCCTGCTCGAGCTGGTTCAGCTGCTGCGCACCGGGCGCTACGACCTCGTGCATACCCACAACTCCAAGGGCGGATTCCTCGGGCGCCTGGCGGCCAGGATCGTCGGCGTCCCGGCGGTCCACACCGTCCACGGCTTCGCCTTCCACGAGGCCGAGCCTCTGTGGCGCCAGAGCCTCTTCCGCAACATCGAGCGACGGGCCGCCCGCTGGGCCGACGCCCTGATCGCCATCTCGACCCCGCTGATCGAGTGGGCCGATCGCGAAGGCGTGGCGCCGGCCTCGCGCTTCGTGCGTATTCCGAGCGGGATCGAGATCGAACGCTTCATGGTGCCCGTCGATCGCGTCGCGCTGCGCCGCAAGCTCGGAATCGGGGACGACGAGCTGGTGATCGGCGAGGTGGCGAAGCTCTGGGAGGGCAAGGGACACCGGACCCTGCTCGACGCCGTCACCCGGATTCGCGACGTCGCCCCGCCCGTCCGGATCGTGCTGCTCGGAGAGGGGCCCCTCGAAGGAGCGCTCCGCGAGCAGGCGCGGACGCTCGGCCTCGAGGACCGCGTCACGTTCCTGGGCCATCGCAACGACGTGCACCGGCTCCTGGCGGCCTTCGACGTCTCGGTTCTGCCGAGCGAGTTCGAGGGGATGGGGCGGGCCATCCTCGAGGCGATGGCCCGGAGGGTCCCGATCGTGGCGACCCGCGTCGGTGGCATCCCCGACCTGGTGCGCGACGGCGAGACCGGCTTCCTGGTGCCGCCGCGCGACCCGGATGCGCTGGCCGGCCGGCTGCTCCAGCTCCTCGAGGACGACGCGCTCCGGGCACGCCTCGGCGGTGCGGCGCAGCGCGCCGTGCTCGACGACCGGACCGGCTTCGATGCGCGCCAGATGGCGGCGCGCATCGAGGAC
>CAYYUT010000071.1:0-10300 GCA_964474935.1 uncultured Spirochaetales bacterium | reverse complement strand
CTGGACGCGGCGCGATCGACGGTTCCTCGGGCACCTTGCAGGCGCCGAGCGCGCGCAGACGCTTCTCGAGGTGGAACAGGCGATCCACGCCCCAGTACCACTCCCCGCCGTAGAAGAACATCGCACCCGAGTAGTGACCGTGCTGAGAGAGGCGGGCGGATCCCTGGTCCAACGACGCTTCCAGATCGGCAGCGCTCACCCCCGTCTCCGCCAGGCCAGCGAGCGTTCCTTCGTCGCCAGACCAGAGCGCCTCCGAGACCGCTGCGATGCGCTGGACACCGGTATCGCGCCCGCCTGCAAGCAGGGCGCGGCCCGCGAGCACCTGGTGCCCCCGATCGGGCACGGTGCCAGACTGGGCAGGGAACGAGAGGCCGAGATGGGGCGCGATCAGCTCCGCGTCACGACGCGCCCAGACGCCGAGCTTCTCGAACTCGGGCTGGCTGGCCCCTCCCGAGGCTCGTATCAGATGGATTCGGAGCTCGACGTCGTAGCGCCGGGCGAAGGTCGCGATCACCTGGGCTGCCAGATGCGAGTAGGGGTCGTCGAGCTGGTGGAAGTAGTCGACGACGTGGGGCTCGCCGCGACGGCGGCGCCGCGCCCCGGCCTTGTTCCGCCGCGACGCGATCACGGTCGGGCCCGCCAGCGGGCCCAGGACTCGTTTGCTGATGAGCCTGCGCAACCAACCCGGCGGGTCGACGATGAAGCGCGGGGTCGGGTTGCTCTCGGATTCCAGCATGGCGGGTGCCTCGTCGTTCTGGTGTGACTGCCATCGAGGCCATCCGATCCGTGGCCGTCGATCGCTCTCCTTGGTTCACGCCTCACAGAAGCGTGTCGCACGGCCGGTGTCTCGCGGCGTGCTGGCGGGGATCCGACCAAGGCGAGCACGTGGTTCGGCGCGCTGGGCCGGTTCCCCGGAGCGGGCCTGTGCGGACGGTCGCCATCTCAGCCGCGGGGCGGACGCGTGCCGGCATCCACGCCGAGGTGCAGCGCGGCGCGGGCGATGAGGTAGGCGCTGATCGGTGCGGTCAGGAACAGGAACAGGATGATCAACAGCTCGTGCACGCTCAGGCCGGGCTCGCGCATCGAGGTGTCGATGGCCGAGGCGACGAGGATCGAGCCGACGCCGAGGGTCGTGGCCTTGGTCGGCCCGTGCAGTCGCGTGTACGTGTCGGGAAACTTGACGAGCCCGAGCGAGCCCAGCAGCACGAAGGCCGCGCCGAAGATCAGGAAGGCGGAGCTCGTGAATTCGGCCACGGGTCACTCCATGATGTCGCCGCGCAGTAGATACTTCGCGAGTGCGCAGGTTCCGACGAAGCCCATCATCGCGATGAGGAGCACCGCCTCGAAGTAGAACGACGTGCGGAGGACGATCCCCAGCACGAGCAGCACGGCGACGGTGTTCACGAACAGGGTGTCGACGGCCAGGATCCGATCGGGGTAGGAAGGGCCGCGGAGGAGCCGGAACAGGCTCAGCAGCATCGAGACGGCGAGCACCGCCAGGACCGCCGGCGCGACGACACTCAGCATCCGAGAGCCTCTTTCAGCGGTGCCTCGTAGCGCTGTTTGATCTCGTTCACGGTCTCGTCCGGATCGTCGACGTCGAGGACATGCACCACCAGCACCCCGTCCTCCTTGCGAAACAGCATCGACAGCGTACCCGGCGTGAGGGTGATCATCGAGGCCAGCACCGCGATGGCGAACTCGTCCTCGATGTCGAGCGGCACCTCGACGAAGGCTGGCCGCAGACGGGCGTTGGGGCCGAGGACGAGCGCGGCCACGCGGAAGTTCGCCACGACGACGTCCCATGCGAAGACGGCGAGCAGCCGCAGCGCCCGCCCGGGCCGCGCGAGCGAGGGAGTGTCCAGAAGGAACGGGCGCGTGAGGATCGGGATCGTGACCCCGAGCACTACCGCGAGGATCACGTGCCCCGGATCGACGCTGTTCTGGGCGATGAGCCACGCGCCAGCGACGACGAGGCTCAGACGGGGAGAGGGAATCCAACGGCGGCCGCTCACGGTGTCGCCCCATGCGCCTGGGGCCGACGCACGAAGCCACTCGGTGAGGTCGGGCGATCGCTCCGGGTCTTGGGGACGGGCTCGTCGTCTCCGAGAACGCGCTCCACCATGCCGTCGCGATCGTAGATCGCCGCAGCCGTGGCGCGGCTGAAGCGGTCGAGCGGCCCGCCAGCGACGGCGATCAGCACGCTCGCAGCGAGCAACGCGATACCGGGCCCGAGCGCGGCGATCGCGCGCGGCGCCGGCCCGACCGGCGCCGCGTCCCCGGCGACGTTCCAGAAGAGCACGCTGCCGACGCGCGCGAGCTGGACGAGGGTGAGAAAGCTCGCCGTGAGCACGATCGCCCAGACGAGGGCCCGTACCTCCGGTGGCGTCGCGGCCAGGATCAAGGCCTTGCTCAGGAATCCGCTGAGCGGCGGAAGACCCACCGCCGACATCGCGGCCAGGAGGAAGGCCATGCCGAGCATGCGCCCCTGGTGCATCACCGGCCCGGAGGAGAGGCGCCCGCCGATGGCACCGCGCTGATGGATGATCGCGGCTGCGAGCAGGAACAGGCCGGCCGTCAGGAAGGTGCTGTGGATGATGTAGAAGACCGCTGCGGCGAGCCCCGCCTCGCTGAAGAGGCCGACCGCGGTGAGCTGGGTGCCCACCGACGCAACGACCAGGAAGGTGACGAGACGTTTCAGGTCGAGGGCCGCCATGACGCCCGCTGTTCCGACCCCCAGCGTCGCCAATCCGAGCCAGAGGACCCAGGGATCGGCAACCCCGGCGACCCCGCCCTGCCCGGGACCGAAGACCGGCACGAAGATCCGGATGATCGCGTAGACGCCTACCTTGGTCATGATCGCGAACAGCGCCGAGACGGGCGCCGCGGCGGCGTGATAGGTCGCCGGCAGCCAGACGTTCATCGGGAAGACCGCGGCCTTGAGCCCGAAGACCACCAGGAGGAGCCCGCCGGCGGCGCGCGCCAGCGGGACGTCGCCGGCGGGCAGGGCCGCCGCCTTCGCGGCCAGATCGGCCAGGTTCAGGGTCCCGAGCAGTCCGTAGAGGATCCCGATCGCGAGCAGGAAGACCGCCGACCCCGCCAGATTGAGCGCGACGTAGTGGAGCGCGGCGCGGGTCCTCGCTCCACCCCCGCCGTACATCAGCAGAGCGTACGATGCGATCAGGAGGATCTCGAAGAAGACGAAGAGGTTGAAGAGGTCGCCCGTCACGAAGGCGCCACACAGGCCCATGACCTGGAACTGGAGCAGTGCGTGGAAGAAGGGCCCCTCCCGATCGCGTCCCAGGGCGACGGACAGATGGACGGCCAGGGCGAGGATCGCCGTGAGCGCCACCATGACGGCCCCGAGTCGGTCGGCGACGAGGGTGATCGCAAAGGGTGCCGGCCAGTTGGCGACCCGGTAGACGAGGATCTCGCCCTGGCCGGTCACGACCAGCATCCAGACGGAGAGAGCGACCATCGTGGCCAACGACACACCGCTGATCCAGTTCTGGACGGCCCAACCAGGCACGTCCGCCGGGATGGACTCGCCCGATCCGCCCGGCGCGCTCGGCCCCTCGGGTCGGGTGGCCGGACGCTCCCGCTCGATCCCACGCTCGCCGCCGCCGCGATCTCCGATCCCGCGGTCGCCGACTCCCCGGTCCCCGAAGAGCAGACAGGCAATCGCCGTCAGCAGCGGCAGCAGCACCACGAGGACGGGAAGCTGGCTCACGCCCCGTCCTCCTCGTTGCCCGTTCCGGGGGCGGTGCGGTCGTCGCCCAGACGGTGTCGCGACACGATTGCGAGCACCACGACGTATGCCGTCATGGCGAAGCCGATGACGATCGCGGTGAGCACCAGCGCCTGGGGCAGCGGGTCGGCGTATGCCACGGCGCCGGCCTCCGGGTCGTAGATCGGTGCCACGCCGACCGTGACCCGGCCCGAAGCGAACAGGAACAGATTGGTCGCGTACGAGAGCAGCGAGAGGCCGAGCACCATCGAGAAGGTGCGTTCGCGGAGCAGCAGGTAGACGCCGCACGCCGCGACGATTCCGACCCCGAGCGAGAGCACGAGCTCCATCAGCGGCTCCCCCCCTCGAGCTCGATGTCGCTCTCGGATCCGATACGACCCAGCCGCGACAGGATGATCAGCAGCACGGCGACCACCGTGACGAAGACGCCCACGTCGAAGACCATCGCCGACGCGAGCTCGAACTCGATCGGGCCCAGATGGACGTGCGTGAAGGCGCTCGTCAGGAGCGGCCAGCCGAAGGCGATCGATGCGACGCCCGCGGCCGCCGCGATCAGGAGGCCGACGGCGGCCGCCGAGACGAAGTCGAAGGGGAGCCGGCGCGTCGCGAACGGGAGCCCTCCAGCCATAAACTGGAGGATCAGGGCGACCCCCGCGATCAGTCCGCCGACGAAGCCTCCGCCTGGGAGGTTGTGGCCCCGCAGCGTGATGTAGACGGCCACGAGCAGAAGGAGGGGAAGCATCGGTCGGCTCATCACGCGCAGCAGGAAGGGATGCTTGTCGGCCGACCAGATCCGACCCTGCTCCGACATCACGGAGCGCGCGATCCGCACCTCGTGGAGCATCGCCGCGACGCCCAGGGCTGCGATGCCGAGCACGGTGATCTCGCCGAGCGTGTCGAAGCCGCGGTAGTCGACCAGGATCACGTTCACGATGTTGGTTCCGCCCCCGTGCGACTTGGCGGTGGCGACGTAGTAGTCGGCGATCGTGTCGAAGGGCCGCGTGAGGACGCCGTGCAGGAGCGCGGCGAGGCCGGCGCCCACCGCCACGGCGAGGGTGGCATCGCGGGCGCGCCGTCCCGGCGCGGTCTCGCCGGGGCTCCGCGACGGAAGATGGTAGAGAGCGAGCAGGAAGAGGACCGTCGTCGCGAACTCGACCGAGAGCTGGGTCAGAGCGAGGTCGGGCGCGGAGAGCTCGACGAAGACCAGCGTGCTGCCGAGCCCGGTCAGGCCGATCGTGATGAGGGCGAGGAGCCGCTGGCGATGGAATCGGAGCGTTGCGACGGCGCCGATCACCGTCAACAGCACGAACGCGACGAGTGGTGGCGGGGGGACCGTGGCGATCGGCGCGGTCTCGGCGGCCGGCGCCCATGCGAAGGGCAGCGTCGCGATGACCAGGGCGCTCGCGACCAACGCGGCCAGGTAGCGCGCGAGCGACTCCTCGTGCATCAAGCGGGTGACGAGACGCGCGGCCCGGAAGAGGCCGCCGAGGGTCGCGTTGTAGACGGTCGGCCCGTCCACCGTCACCAGCAACGTACGCTTCAGCTCCGAGATGGTGGCCCGCTGGCCGTAGAGCCCGAGCCCGACGACGATGGCCGCAGCGCTCATCACGAGCGGCAGGTTGATGCCGTGCCAGAGGTGGATGTCGATCGGTGGCGTGGCCGCGCCGAGCACGCTCTGGGCAGCCCGCTCGATCAGCGGCGTCGCGACCTGGTTCGGGGCGACCCCCACGGCGACGCAGATCACGACGAGCACGCCGATCGGCGCCACCATCCAGAACGGGGGCGTGTGCGGGCTGCGCTCGAGCTGGCCCGTGCCGGGCCGGAAGAAGATGTCCCACGCGAAGCGCACGGAGTAGCCCACGCTGAATGCGCCCGCGATGGCCGCAACGGCGGGCAGGAGCCATGCGGGCGAGAGGGCTGCGCCCACGTCGACCGTCTCCTTGAAGAACATCTCCTTGCTGAGAAATCCGTTGAGCAGCGGAATGCCGGCCATGGCGGCGGCCGCGATGCTCGCCAACACCGCGGTCGAGCGAAGCGGCGTCGCGAGCCCGCCGAGGCGGTCGAGGTCGCGCGTCCCCGTCTCGTGATCCACGACCCCCGCGGCCATGAAGAGCGAGGCCTTGAAGCAGGCGTGATTCAGGATGTGGAAGAGTCCAGCGACCACCGCCGTCTCGGTCCCGAGCCCGAACAGCGCCGTGATCAGGCCGAGATGCGAGATCGTCGAGTAGGCGAGCAGCCCCTTGATGTCGTTCTGGAAGAGCGCCACCACCGCGCCGAATAGCATCGTCGCGAGCCCGACGCCGGCCACGAGCCAGAACCAGAGATCGGTCCCCGCCACCACCGGCCAGAGCCGTGCCAGCAGGAAGACGCCGGCCTTGACCATGGTGGCCGAGTGCAGATACGCACTCGCCGGTGTGGGCGCCGACATCGCGCCCGGAAGCCAGAACTGGAACGGCAGCTGCGCCGACTTGGCGAAGGCCCCGAGCAGCAGCAGGCCGACGATGATCGGGTACCAGGCATGGCCGACGATCACGTCGCGCGCCGCCAACACGTCGGTCAGCTCGAAGCTCCCGACGACCTCGCCGAGCAACAGCACGCTGGCGAGAAGGGCGAGTCCGCCGAGCCCCGTGACACCGAGCGCCCGACGGGCGCCGCGCCGCGCGTCGGCCTTCTCGTTCTTGAACCCGACGAGCAGGAAGCTGCTCAGCGAGGTCAGCTCCCAGAACACGACGAGACCGAGCAGATTCTCGGCCGTCACGACGCCCAGCATCGAGCCCATGAAGAGGAGCAGGAAGGAGAGGAAGCGACCCGCGTGATCGTCGGAGGCCAGGTACGAGCGCGCGTAGACGACGACCAGCAGCCCGATGCCCAGCACGAGCCCACAGAAGAGGAGCGAGAGCCCGTCGAGGCGGAGCGACAGGCCGAGGCCGAGGCCCGGCATCCAGGGGATCGTCACGATCTCGGGCCCGGGCCCGGTGGCTCCCGCGCATGCCGCGACCAGCGCCCCCGCACTCGCCAGGGTCACGCCTCCGGCGAGCCAGGCCGGATCGAGCCGCCATCCGGCCCGCCGTTCGAGGAGCGGAAGCCAGCAGAGGAGGAGCGGAAGGGTGACCGTGAGGACGAGCGCCATGGGTTCTCGGGTGGGCGGCGAAGTTAGCAGCCCGCTTCGGGATCCCGGTCATGGCCGGGGGTCGCGCCGAGGCTCGAGCGGGTGGCCCGGCGTCAGTTGTCGGCGCCGGCGTCCTGCTTCACCTGCTCGAAGACGGACTCGAGCTGGCTCGCCAGCAGCTTGCTCCCGATCGAGCGCTTGGCGCCGCCGCCGAATCCGGTGACCTGGTCCGTGGACGTGCGGTTCGCGTACAGAACGGCGGTTCCCGCATCGACCGGAAGCAGCGCGACCAGCGCCTGTTCGCAGTTGTACCCGGAGCTGACGTAGAACTGGCGCTGCAGGGTGATCCAGGCCTCGCCATCCGGGACGGCCAGACCGTGGGTGAGGACCAGGGTCGGTTCCCCATGGGCGTCGATCAGGGACCAGCGCAACGTGTCCTTGGCACCCTCCGGAAGTCCTTTCGGATAGGCGAGAAGGAGTGCGTGGGTCTTGGGCCTCTCCGTCTCGAGCAGCTCGTAGGTCCCGGTGGCGGCGCGCAGATCGTCGGCCGGCGAACGGGTCTCTCCGTCGCGGTCATAGGGGGCGATCCCACCGAGCCCGCTTGCCTGGTAGGCCCGGGTGCGGGCCAGCAGCAGCGATCGCACCTCGGCCTCGACGGCCGCATCGTCCTTGGCGGCTGCCTTCTGCAGCGCCGCGATCTCCTGGCTGGCGAGATTCAGGTCGTCTCCGGCGCGCGCCTTCCCGAACGACTGCGCGAGCTGCTTCGGGAGCTCCAGCCCGGCGAGATCCTGGATCTTGGGATCGGGGCGCGAGAAGAACGCATGGGCCTTGACGGCGGGGTCCGAGGCATCCACCGACTGCTTCTCGAGCATCTCGATCAGCTCGGTGGGCGTCACGCCTTCGACGAGAAACGCGAAGCCGGCGGTCAGCTCTCGCTCGTTGCTCGCGGCGGGCGAGCGCGACACGAACTGTCCGCCGAGCACCTGCTGGATCTGGGCATCCGAGAAGCCCGCGCGCTTGGCGAGCTCGCGAGCCGACGGAAGCTCCGCGACCGCGGCCGCGCCATCCAACAGAACCCCACACGCGACCAGGACAGGTGCGAGCCGGATCCAGCGAGATCCGAGACGTCGTTCCGACACCATTCCCCCTCGTTGCACCCCCGCCCGTCGGGCGACCCACGGGCGCGTCTTCCTCGTCCCGGCATTCGGCATTCCAGAGCCGCCGCCGAGCGTCCGGGGCCGACTATAGCGGCGTTCGGAGCCCTGGCGTTCCGGGCGGTCCCCGCGGTCGCACGCCAATCCGGTCGGTCAGGACCATCCGGTGCAGGAGCCCCGACACCGCCCATTCGAAGGGGTCTGCCTTTTGCGGTCCGGGGCGACGCTCGTATGGAGTAGGTTGGCGTCTGACTGAATCGCCACGGGAGGCTGGTGTGAGCGAATCGGGCTCGGTGTCGACGGCACGAACGGCCATCGGCTGCGGAATGCTCGTCCTCGGCGCAGCGGTCTTCGCCGTCCGGTTGCTGCACGAGGGCCCCTACGCCGTGCCTCGGGGGGGTGGCCTCCTCGGCGGGCTCGGGGCGCTGCTACTCGCGGGCGTGCTCGTCTGGCCCGCGGTGCCTCGGGCGCTCGGGTGGCTCGCGCTCGCAGCCTGCCCGATCGTCGGCTTCCCGGCGCTCTACGCCACGATGGCGGAGCTCGAGGAGGTTGTCTCGCTCTACGCGATCGACGGCGCCGGGCGGCCCGCGGAGCTGCGGCTCTGGATCGTGGATCGCGAGGACGGCGAGTGGGTCGGGATGCCGCGCTCCAAAGCGGTCGATCACGCGCTCGATGGCGCGCGTCTGGACATGCTGAGGAACGGCGAGATCCGCTGCGTCGTGCCGGTGCTCCACGAAGACCGACCGACCGTCGCGGCGATCCACGCGCTCAAGCTGCGGAAGTATGCAGTGGCGCGCGCAGCGTCCTCGATCGGGATCTATCCCCCCGAGGCCCCGGGTACCTCGGTCTCGCTGCGGTTCGACCCCTGTCCCGATGGGTGAGGGTGTGGTCGCGGCCGGCTAGCGGGTCTCGAGGTCGGGCGCAGGCCGACCGCGCAGGTAGGCCGCCCAGTACACCGCCGCCACGAGGATCGTTCCGCCGACGATGTTGCCGGCCGTCACCGCGAGCAGGTTGGCGAGCGCAGCGTCGAGCCCGATGCGGGTGGGCTCGGCGAGCGCCATGCCGTAGGGCAGGAAGTACATGTTGGCCACGCAATGCTCGGCGCCCACGGTCACGAACGCCGTGATCGGGAACACGATCGCCACCACCTTGTCCGTCACGTTGCGGCCGCCCATGGCCAGCCACACCGCCAGACACACCAGGGCGTTGCAGAGCACGCCGCGCGCGAAGGCCTCGACGAGTGGCAAGGCGGCCTTTCCGGCCGCGATCCGCACGGCCGTGGCTCCGACGGCGCCGTCGTGGAGCGCGTCGAGACGGGCGAGGTACACGAGCAGCACCGTGCCGAGGCTGCCGACGAGGTTGCCGGCGTACACCACCGCCCAGTTCCGGAACACCTCGTGCGTTCGCACCAGACTGCTGGCCCAGGCCATCGCGAGCAGGTTGTTGCCCGTGAACAGCTCGGCGCCGCCCACGACCACGAGGATGAGACCCAGGCTGAACGCCAGACCTCCGAGCAGTCGGTTGACGCCGAATCCGAAGCTGCCGCCTGTGACGACGACGGTGAAGAAGAGGGCGCCGAGCGCGATGAACGCGCCGGCGAGCACCGCCAGCACGAAGAGGGTGAAGCCGTCGCTGCGGGCCTTGGCCACGCCCATGCGTTCCACGCGCTCGGCGATCTCGCGCGGGGCATAGGCGTCGGTGACGGGTGTGACGGATTCGTTCATCGGCGGTCGGAGCGAGCGTGGCCGGCACGGAGACGCTGCACGTTCGGGGGATCCATGGCGATCGAACGCCCTGTCACCGCCGGCGAGGCGAGCCCGAGCATAGGCCAACTCCCTGGCACCCCGCGTCGGCTGTCGTACATCGGCTGGCGCCTGCCCGGAAGGAGTGTCACTGGCTCTGGCGCCAGCACCCGTCTCAGGCGTCGCGGTGGGGCTCGATCAGGTATTTCTCGCCAGTGGCCTTTCGCTGGTACGCGCGGATCGCCTCGAGATCGAGCGCCCCTGCGAGCGATACGCGCTGCGTGTAGTGGCTCGCGAAGGTGGTCTCGAGCTCCGACGCCACGCGCGCGCGCAGCTTCGCCACTCCCTCGCCGCCGATCTTCTGGAGGAAGGGGGTGAGGAGCCAGCCGCCGACGCCCCAGGCCATGCCGGCGTTCGGGACGAGCTCGGTCGGGGACAGATCGAGCCGGCCGTAGATGTAGACCTGCTTGTGGGTCGTCGACCCGTAGCGGCTGTAGGCCCCGCCCCGGCTCTGCGCGATCTCCATGCAGCCCAGGATCTGGCTGGC
>CAYYUT010000070.1:0-10301 GCA_964474935.1 uncultured Spirochaetales bacterium | reverse complement strand
GGGTTCCCCGGAGGCCCCGCGCCGCGACCGGCCCGTGGGGCGAGGGGCGGCGGCGGGGCTCTCCGCTGGTACAGTCCGTGGGGTCGGCGGCGTCACGGAAGGCATTCGGGGCGTGCGACACATCACTCCCGGGATGCCCATCGCCGCGAGCATAACTCGCCCCTGACCGCTCGCGCGAGAAATGGCAAAGTCCGCAACGCCGGCCCGGTCCGGAGACGAGAGAATTGCTCGGTGCGATCTCCGCTGCGCCGCCCGCGGCGAACGCCTGGAGTCGCGTCCGAACGCGCGTCCCGCCCCGGCACCACGAACCAAAGGAGTCGAGATGCACCCCAGCCAGACCCACCGACAGCCCCGCGAGACCCTCGGCCGCCGCGCCGTCCGAGGCGCCGCGGTGGCGCTGCTCGCCTTCGCCTCGAGTGCCTGCGCCCTCGTGATCGAGGACGGCGAGGTGGGGGTCGCCAAGAGCTTCGGCTCGATCGCAGACGAGCCCGTCGGTCAGGGCATCACGATCGTGATCCCGGTGGCTCGACAGATCGAGCGGTGGAACGTCAAGCTCCAGGAGGTGAAGGAGCAGTCGCAGGTTCCCTCCTCGGAAGGACTCATCGTCGGGCTCGATGCCTCGCTCCTCTTCCGCGTGGACCCACAGTTGGCGCCCCAGCTGCGCAAGACGGTCGGAACCAACTACTACGGCCAGCTCGTCCAGCCATACTTCCGAAGCGCCCTGAGGGACGTGGTGGCCGGCTATCCCGTGCGAAACATCTACAGCGAGAGCGGGCGGGTCGAGATCACCACCAAGGTCGAGGCGCTGCTGGAAGAGAGCCTCGAGCCGCGGGGCATCCGGGTCGAGGACGTGCTGCTCCGGGACGTCCAGCTGCCGGCGCGCTTCAAGGAGAGCATCGAGGCCAAGCTCACGGCCGAGCAGCGCGTCCAGCAGAAGGAGTTCGAGCTCGAGCAGGCGAAGCGCGATGCCCAGATCGAGGTGGCGCGGGCCCGCGGCGCCGCCGAGGCCCAGGAGATCGTACGATCGACTCTCTCGGAGGCCTATCTGCAGTATCTGTGGATCTCGACCCTGAACCAGAATCCGAACGTGATCTACGTCGCCACCGAGGCCAACCTGCCGATCTTCAAGCCGCTGCGGGAACGCTGATCGGCCCGCTCGTCCCGAGAGATCAGCGCGCCAGGGTCTCGGTGACGTAGTCGCCGATCGCACGGCGGTAGCGCGGACGGGTGGCGTGGAAGACGAGGCCGAGGTTGGGGCGCATCTGGTAGCCGGCCGTCGCCTGCGTCTCGACCTCGCCGAAGCCCGGAACCTCGAAGCGACACTCCAGGGTCGCCGAGAGCGGAAGCGAGACGGCCGTGCGAAGCAGGCAGCCGTTCTCCGAGAGCGAGAGCATCGTGGCCTCCCATTCCAGGCCATCCCGCCTCAGGCAGGCTGGAATCCGGGTCGCCGCCCGCGGCACCGCGCGAGGATGATCCTCGAGCGCGAGCTGGAGCAGGCGGAAGAGCTCGTGCAGTCCGGCCGGCCGACGCACGGCGCCGATCACCCGGCGATCTTCGGTGTCGAAGCCCTGCCAGCCCGCGAGCAGGATCATCGGGACCAGCGCGTCGGGCGGATCGTCGGGCACCTCGGAGAGCCGTCTCTCGTCGACGAGGCGCAGGGCGGGCGTCTGGTCGGGCTGCCGCTCCTCGCAAGACACGATCTCGTAGCCGATCTTCGACAGGATCGGATAGGACAGACGCGAGAAATCGCGAGGCGATGCGAAGCACTCGAGGATGCGTGAGGGGCGACCGTCGATCATGGCAAGACCCTTTATCGGTTCTGGTCACTTCGCTATTGAGACTTCGGGGCCCGGAAATCGAAGGCGCCCCGAAAATCCACACGAGCTGGCCCGGCGATCGAACGTCCCGGCTCCCTCCCACCCAGCGGCCGAACGCAGTCCAGTGAGCCGGATGAGTGGATCGAGCCGGACGGATCACGCGAGTCGAACGTCTCGAAGAGGTCGAATGAACGCGACGAGCCGAACGGTTCGGCCACTCGAATGATTCACACGAGTCGCCACGCAGATCGGGGTTCGGATGCGCGTCCGATGCGCGCGTCGGCGCAGGCTCCACACCGGTGAATCGCGAGCCCGGCGTCGCCCCGCCGCTGCGCGATCGGGATCTGGCCGCCTGGATCCTCTCGCACCGCCGTCAGATCGAGCAGGAGCTGCACGCGCAGGGAGGCGTGGCCCTTCCGGGGGCGGGGGAGCCCGAGGCCGAGGCGTTGCGACGCTTCCGCTCCCTGGTTGCGTCCGCCCTGCTGCGGGGCGAAGCGAGGCCGCCCTCGCTCGACGGATTGCGGGTCGACGAAGACCGCTCGACGCGGGTGGTCCAGGCGTGGTGCGACGCCGCGACGCGACTGGCCGGTGCCCGCGGGGAAGCGCTGTCCGCACGTCTCGGCCCGCTGGCTGCAGATTTCTGTACAGCGCTCCGCGGCACGCAGCCTGCCCGACGCATAGGGGGCGTCGCGCGCACGGGCCGCCGGGCCGTGCGCGCCGCCATCGACCGCGTCTCGGATGTCTTCCTCGCCGTCGACGCGCACTCCGATCGGATCGTCGACGCCAATCCCGCAGCGGGTGCGCTACTCGGCCTCTCCCGCGACGATCTGCTCGCCTGCAGGGTCGCCAGCTTCCTGGACGACGAGGCCCGGCGGGCCTGGCAGGATCGTCTCGATGCGGTGAGCGAAGGCGGAGAGCCGGCCCGCTTCCGGTGGACGGTACGGACGCGGGACGGAGCGTGCCTGGATCTCGATGCCCGCGTGACGCGCTACGTCACGCGGCAACGGAGCCTCGCTTTGGTGATGGCCCGCCCGCTGGCATCTGCGGCCGAGCTGGGCGGCTAGCCTAGGCGCGCAGCTGATCGCGGAAGAAGGCGAGCATCCGGGCCCAGGCGTCGCGCGCGGCCTCGGGCCGGTAGCGATCGGGCTGGGTGTCGTTCACGAATGCGTGCCCCGCTCCCGGATAGACCACGACCTCTCCGGGTTGGCCACTCGCGGCGAGCCCCGCGTCGAGAGCGCGCACCGCGTCGAGCGGGATCAGGGGATCCTCGTCACCGTACAACCCGAGTACCGGACATCGCAGATCCACGATCGCCTCGAGCACGGAACGCGGCTTCTTGACGCGATCGACATCGGCGGCGAGCGTGAGCATCCCGTAGAAGGCGACGCAGGCCGAGAGACCGCGCCCGCTGCATGCGGCGAGGAGCGCGTACTGGCCGCCCATGCAGAAGCCGGTGACACCCACCCGACCGCTCGAGTCGGGATGCGCCGCGAGGAAGTCGATCGCGGCCTGGACGTCCGCGAGCACCGCGGTGTCGTCGAGCCCGCGCATCCAGGCCAGCGCCGACGCCACGTCCGAGATCACGGGCGGGCCGTCGCGCCGGTAGAGATCGATCGCGAGCACCAGGAATCCGGCCTCGCCCAGTCGTGCCGCCAGCTCGCGGAAGTGGTCGTAGAGTCCTCGGACGTCGGGAATCAGGACGATGGCCGGGAGCGGCTCGACCCCGCCTCGGCCATCGGGAGCGGGCCGAGCCAGTGTGCCGAGCTCGACCTCCTGGATCTCGGCGCCGGACGATTCCACGAGGGTCAGTATACTCCCGCGCCATGTCGTACGACAAAGAGCTCGAGATCGCGATCGCCGCGGCCCGCGCCGCGGGCGCCGCCCTGATGCGTCACTACACCGAGGGGACCGAGACCTGGGAGAAATCCGAGGACAATCCGGTCACGCTCGCCGATCTGGAGTCGGACCGGGTGATCGCAGAGCACCTCCGCGCGGGCTTCCCGGACGATGCGCTCCTCTCCGAGGAGACGGTCTCGGATCCGTCGCGGGTCGAGAAATCGCGCGTGTGGATCGTCGATCCGATGGATGGAACCAAGGAGTTCACCAAGCGGATCCCCGAGTTCTGCGTGTCGATCGCGCTGGTCGAAGACGGAGAGCCGGTGCTGGGCGTGATCTTCAACCCCGCTGCCGACGTGGCGGTCTGGGGAACGCGCGGCGACGGAACCTTCCGCGACGGCGAGCGCGTGCACGTGTCGAGCGTCGGGAGCCTGGCCGAGTCGGTCGTGATCGCGAGCCGGACCGAGATCTCGCGCGGACAGTTCGATCCCTACGAGGGCTGGTTCGAAGAGATCCGTCCGGTGGGCTCGATCGCCTGGAAGCTCGCCTGTGTGGCCTGCGGCGACGGAGACCTGAACGTCTCGGTCGCGCCCAAGAACGAGTGGGACGTGTGCGCCGGCGACCTGCTGGTGCGCGAGGCCGGGGGCGTCTACGTCGACTTCGAGGGCGGGCGTCGCCGCTACAACCAGCCGAAGACCCTGATCGAGAGCTTCATGGCGGCCGGCCCGGCCGGGCTGGTCGACGCCTTCTGCGAGCGGGAACGAAGCCGCACGAGCAGCTAGGCAAGCGCTGCACGGGCCGCCGGCGAGGCGCGAAGGGCCGAGCCGCTCCTCGGGGGGCGCCCCTGCCGGCGGGGCAACGTCCCGCCCGATCGCCCGACGCCGGGCACGACACACCCGAGTCCTCGGCAACGCGCGGGGGCGCCAGCACCAGCGGGCCGGCGATCGTCGGCGCCCCTAGCTCTCGTTGATCGCTTCGACGAGCCCGAGCGCGGTGCCCTTGGCGTCGCCGAAGATCATCATGGTGTTGTCGTTGTAGAAGAGCGGATTGTCGATTCCCGCGAAGCCCGGATTCATGCTCCGTTTGATCACCATCACGTGCTGGGCGTAGTCCACGTCCAGGATGGGCATGCCATGGATCGGGCTGCTCGGATCGGTGCGCGCCGCGGGGTTCACGACGTCGTTCGCGCCGAGTACCAGCGCGACGTCGGTCTCGGGGAATTCGGCGTTGATCTGTTCCATCTCGACGAGCTTCTCGTAGGGGACGTTCGCTTCCGCGAGCAGCACGTTCATGTGACCGGGCATCCGGCCGGCCACCGGATGGATCGCGAACCGTACGTTCACGCCGCGCTTCTCGAGGGTGTCCATCAGCTCGCGCACGGCGTGCTGGGCCTGCGCGACGGCCATCCCGTAGCCCGGAACGATGATCACCGAGCGCGCCGAGCCGAAGACGATCGCCGCATCGTCGGGGGTGTAGCCCTTCACCGGCCCACGGTCCGGGCCGCCGCCACCGCCGCTCTCGGCGACCTGCCCGAAGGCCCCGAAGAGCACGTTCGAGAGCGACCGGTTCATCGCGTCGCACATGATCTTGGTGAGGATGATCCCGGCCGCGCCGACCAGCGAGCCGCTGATCACGAGTCCGCCGTTCCCGAGCACGAAGCCGGCGGCGCAGGCCGCGAGCCCGGAGTACGAGTTGAGGAGCGAGATCACGACCGGCATGTCGGCACCCCCGATCGGGATGACCGAGAGCACGCCGAGCACCAGCGACAACACCACCAACGCTGCGAAGGCGGTGCTCGCGGTCGGATCGACCGCGACCATGCCGGCCGCGCCGAGCCCACCGAGGAAGAGCACCGCGTTGAAGACCTGCTGCCCGGGGTAGGTGATGGGCTGGGTCGTCATCAGGTCCTGGAGCTTCGCGAACGCGACGACGCTCCCGGTGAGGGTGAGACCTCCGATCAGCACGCCCGCCGCCGTGGCGATCGAGACCGTGCTCGGCCCCCCCATCGTCTCGGCCGTCCGCCACCACTCGGCGGCGGCCACCAACGCCGACGCGACGCCTCCGAATCCGTTGAGGAGCGCCACCATCTGGGGCATCGCCGTCATCTGGATGCGCATGGCCAGCACGCCGCCGATGGCGGCTCCGGCGATCATGCCGAGCGCGATCACCCCGTAGCTGACGACGCCCCGAAGGAGCAGCGTCGCGACGATGGCGATCAACATGCCGACGCCCGCGAGCACGTTCCCGGACACCGCCGTCTTGGCGGTGGAGAGCCGCATGATCCCGAAGATGAAGAGGACCGCGGCGGCCAGATAGGCGAACTGGACGAGAAGGTTGGCGTCCACGGGTCAGTCCTTGCGGCGGAACATGCCGAGCATGCGGTTGGTGACGAGGAAGCCCCCGACCACGTTGATCGTCGCGAACACGATGGCGGCGAATCCGAGCCAGGTGGCGAGCGACTGCTCGGCCTGGCCGGCAGCGAGGATCGCACCCACGATGATGATGCCCGAGATGGCGTTCGCGCCCGACATGAGCGGCGTGTGCAGCAGGGGCGGCACCTTCGAGATGATCGCGAAGCCCACGAAGATCGAGAGCACGAAGATCGTCAGTGCGGCGGCGGGATTCTCGAGCACGATTCAGGCCCCTCCCTCGGCAAGCGAGCGCGTCCGCTCGTTCTGGATCTCGCCGGCGTGGGTGAGGAGCGGGCCCCGGGTGAGCTCGTCCTCGAGATCGAGCTCGAGCTTGCCGTCCTCGACGAGATGATCGATGAAGTTCACGACGTTGCGCGAGTACATCTGACTGGCGTTGAAGGGCACCGCACTCGCGAGATTCGTGGGACCGAAGATCGTGACGTCGTGGGCATGCACGGCCGTGTCCGCTTTCGTGAGGACGCAGTTGCCGCCCTTCTCGGCGGCGAGGTCCACGATGATCGAGCCGGGCCGCATGCCCTCGACCGCTTTCTCCTCGATCAGCCGGGGCGCGGGCTGTCCCGGCACCAGCGCGGTGGTGATCACGACGTCGGACTTGGCGACCACCTCGCCGAGCAGCTCGCGCTGGCGGGAGTAGAACTCCTCGCTCTGGGCCTTGGCGTAGCCGCCCTTGTCCTCGGCGTCGCCGACGTCGAGATCGAGCTCGACGAACCGGGCGCCGACGCTCTGCACCTGCTCTTTCACTACCGGGCGGGTGTCGTAGGCCTCGACTACCGCACCGAGCCGCTTGGCGGTGGCGCAGGCCTGGAGCCCGGCCACACCCGCGCCGATCACGAGCACCTTGGCCGGCGACACGGTGCCGGCTGCGGTCACGAGCATCGGAAAGAACTTGCCGAGCGAGACGGCTGCCTGCAGCACCGCCTGATAGCCCACGATCACGTTCTGGGAGGACAGGGCGTCCATGCTCTGCGCACGCGTGATGCGCGGCATCAGCTCCATCGAGAAGGCGGTGGCGCCCTGTTTCGCGAGCGCCACGGCCACCTGGGGGGCATCGAGGGGATGCAGGAAGCCGACCACGCACGCTCCGGAGCGGAGCGCCCCGGTCTGGCTGGCGCCGCCCTCCAGGTTCTGGGGCGGCTGGACGCTGGCGACGAGATCGGCCTTCGACCAGATCGGCTCCCAGTCATCGGCCAGCTCGGCGCCCGCCGCTTCATAGTCGGCGTCCGGATAGTGCGCCGCCGCGCCGGCGCCCCGCTCCACGACCACCTCGAGTCCGGCGCGCACCAGCGCCTTCACGCCCTCGGGCACCAGCGCGACCCGGTTTTCGCCAGACTTTCTCTCTCGTGCGACCGCGACTAGCACGGTGATCCCCCTCGGGTATTGGCCAAGACTTTCCGCGCGGCACTATATGTCAAGCCTGCCCCGAAGCCCAAGCCGCCGTGTTCCGGGTCCGGGGGCCGTCCTCCGACCGGACCGCTCGGCCCGCGAGGACCGCAACCGCCGTGTCCGCTCCGAGTCTCCGCCTTCTGATCGACCGCCTGGGACAGGGCGGGCCCGAACGGCTCGATCTCGCCGAGGCCGACGACGTCGTGCTCGGGCGTTGGCTGGTGAGGTGTCGCCTCCGGGCCCAGGAACGGGACGAGACCCGGCTCGCCCGGGCCCTCGCAGGCCTCGGCGGCGCAGGCCTCGACGGGTTGGGCCCGCTCGCGGCCGCCCCCGAGCGGGCCGCCGAGCGCCTCGGTGCCGCTGGCATGCGGCGCCCGGAGGACGCCGTGCGGTGCCTGACGCGGGCCGCGGGCTCGCTCGCCGCGCACTACGGGGGCTCGCTCGAACGCCTCGCCCGCGCCGCCGAGGGCCTCGACGACCTGGCCGGACGGATCGTCTCGTTGGCCCCCGGCCTGGGCGCCGCCACCGTGCAACGGTTCCTCGCGCCCTTGCGGCACCGGTGGCCGGCGGCGAGTGAGCTGCCGCTCTCGCCCGCCGCCCGTGCCGCCGCCGTACACCTCGGCTGGCTCGATCCCGACGACGATCCGGAATGGGCGGCGGGCCGGCTCGCCTCCCGCGTGCGCGAGGCCTCGGTCGAGCCCGGCGCGGCCCCCCTCTGGGAGGTCGAACTCGCACTCGATCGGCTCGGGGACCGCGCCTGCCGCCGCGACCGCTGGCGGCGGTGTCCACTCGGCGCCGATTGTCCGCGGCGTCCGACGTCGTCGGAATGATCCCGGTCCGAAGCCATTCCGGAGACGGCATGACGCACGCTCGCACGTTCATCCCCCTGCTATGGTCCGGCGCGCCCAGGGAGTCGAACGCAGTGTCGGAGAAGACGCGGATCATTCGCAAGCAGACGGGTCGTCACCTCGAGGACTTCGCCCCGGGAGATCGCCATCGCCACAAGGGCGGCAGGACGGTGACGGAGGGCCTGTTCACGACCTTCACCGAATCTGCCATGACCACGAACCCGCTCGCGAAGAATGCGCGCTACGCCCGTGCCTACGGGTTCGAAGGCCTCGTCTGCCCCCCGGGCCTGATCATGCTGGTGGCCCTCGGTCAGACCGTGGCGGACGTCTCCGAGAACGCCCGCTCCGATCTCGAGTACGTCGACATGCGTTTCGGGGCGCCCGTCTACGTCGGCGACACGCTCGAGGTCGAGACCAAGGTGCTCGGAGTCCGCCCCTCGAGCACCTGGCCGAGCCTCGGGACGGTCCACGTGCAGTCGACCGCCCGGAAGAACATCGGCGCGGCGGACGAGGCGGTGGTGATGACCTGGCAGCACCGGGTCGAGGTCTCCCGGAACGACCCGCAGGCCGAGGTGCAGGCCGGCGAGGTCGAGCCGGACGCGATCGAGTGCGACCTGTGGCTCCCGGAGTACGAGCCCGCCCGCGACTACACGTCGATGGCCCACCTGACCAATCCGGACAGCTACTTCGAGGATTTCGAGGTGGGCACGCGCATCGAGCATTCGCGCGGGCGCACCATGACGAACGAGCACATCCACCTGACGACCGTCCTCGACAACACCCGCCCGGTGCACTCCAACCAGCACATGATCGATCTCTTGCCCAAGCAGTACGTCGGCGGCCGGCTGGTCGTCTCCGGCGGGATCCCGTTCGTCCTGTGTCTCGGGCTCTCCTGCCCCGACGTGGGAGACAACGCGCTCGGCGACGTGCGCTATGCAACGGGGCGCCACACCGCCCCTCTGTACGCGGGCGACACCGTCTTCGCCGCCAGCGAGATCCTCGGAAGCCGCGACCACCCGACGCGAACCGATCTCGGCCTCCTCGAGACCCGCCTCCTGGGCCACAAGTTCGTGCGCGCCCGAAACGACGATCCCCAGGACGAGGACGCGCCGGCCGACTGGGAGAAGATCGAGATCTTCAGTCTCGACCGGACCCTCGCCGTGAAGCGGCGCAGCCACTACGCCGGCTAGCGGTCGGCCGAGGGACCCACTCCGTCCGGCCCCGCCAGAACCACCCACTCCCTCACCGGTGAACCCGGGCCCGGAGTGGACGAAGCGTAGGCCACCACCGGCACCAAACAGACGAAGGACACGGGCACGACCGCGCGGAGGGCTGCCGAAAACGGAGCGGGCTCGCGCGCACACGGATCTGCGCGGTCGATGCAGCACGCTGCCATCGCATCCAGGGCGCGGCAGGCGTTCTCGTCGGCAAGGAAGGCCAGCCAGGTCGGCACCCCGCGGCGAGCGGCGCGCCAGCACAGCCCCCGCGGCCCCGGGCGCTGCGGCCCGGTGAGGCGTTGTGGTACACCCTGACGCGCCGGATGGTCCCGCCACCGGCTCCTGGCCGATCATCCCCGGAGAACCGATTCGCCATGCCCAAGACCCGAGCCTATTCCATCAGCGCCGAGGACATCGCCGCCGAAAAGGCGCGCACCGGCGGCGATCTCGACGCGTTCGAGTTCGCGCGCGTCCTCAAGATCGACGACCTCGACCTGCCCGAACCGGGGCCCCGGGACGTGCACATGCGGATCCTGGCAGCATCGGCCGAACACAATGTCGACCACGCGGTGCTCGCCGACACCGTCAACATCGCCGAGCTCCGCGGCGGCAAGATCTACCCGGGCAACAGCGCGCTCGGCGAGGTGATGACCGTCGGCGCAGAGGTCCGCGACTTCGCGCCGGGCGACATCGTGATCACCCACTGCAACGGCGCCCCGGACGAGTTCGGCTACCCGAAGCGGATCTGGGCCTACGACCAGCCCGACT